>JAIUMT010000120.1 GCA_022565415.1 Balneolales bacterium
CAATAGTTTATAGCCTTATCAAGGAGAAAGTCTTGTTCGTAATAGCTGTCAACGCCCACAATTTTCTTGTCGTCGTTAACCCCGATAAGCATCGTTCCACCGCGTGTATTGGCAAAGGCGGCCAATTCCCGTGCGATTTTTTCAGGTGAGGATATAATCCGCTTAAATTCCAGATAGGTCCCTTCGCCGGTTTTTACCAAGCGCTTGAGATCACCAACTGACATTTGTGAAGGAACTGGAGGCGTGAAGTTCATAACGCAACACGTGATTTCTGGATTAAATACATTGTAGGGCTCAAAACTCTAGAAGTTCTTTGATGGATAAACGACATAAACGGAATTAATCGTTCACGGCGCTATCCGCCTACAACACGCCCGTAAAATTCGTAAGAATCTCGCTAAATTAAAATCTCTTCTTTCGATTCGCGGGTCATCAATTCGTACATCGCTTCCTGAGAGTCTTTTTCTTCGAATAAAACTTTGTAAACCATCTCAGTGATGGGCATTTCAATTCCCAAATGCTGACTCCAATCGTAAACGGAACGAGTTGTTTTAACACCCTCAGCAATCATACTCATGCGTTTCCGGATGTCAGATAATTTCTCGCCTTTCCCAATATGATATCCAACATACCTGTTTCGACTATGCTCACTAGTGCAGGTAACAATCAGATCACCGACGCCGGCCAAACCCGAAAACGTATCTTGAGATGCGCCAAGGCGGGTTCCGAGTCGCTTGATTTCGAGCAGACCCCGGGTAAGTAGCGCTGCTTTAGCATTGTCTCCGAGTGATGCGCCATCTACAATGCCAGCCGCAATGGCCATTATGTTTTTCACTGCTCCAGCAACTTCAACACCGATTACATCATGATTCAGGTAAACTCGAAACATAGGGGTCATGAAGGTTTCTTGTATGATGCGAGCTGTTGACTTGGAATTTGCGGCCGATACCACAACGGTTGGCTTCTGGCGTGCCACTTCTTCTGCATGACTCGGTCCGCTGAGTGTGCCAATATGATCTTCGATTATGACATCATTCAACACTTCGGTGAGAACCTGGGTCATCGTCATGAAGGTTTCTTTTTCGATGCCCTTCGAAACGGTAACTATGATTTCATTTCCACTCAGATAGGGCTTAATGCGACTGGCAATTTCTCGCATGGTATGGGAGGGAGTTGCAAAAACAATCAGATCCCGTCCGGTTGAGGCTTCGCTGAAATCGTGTGTCGCTCGTATTGCCTCGGGTAACTGTAAGTCTGGTAAATAGGTTGGATTTCGATGATTATCGTTGATTGCATTTACAATTTCGAGTTCGCGTGCCCAAATAAGCACATCATATCCGTTGCTTTGGAGTACAACCGATAGCGCGGTTCCCCAACTTCCTGCACCAATTATTGAGATTTTCACGCTGACTGCTCTTCGTTTAATTTCCCCTTCGCCGGGGCAAAGGACTTAATTCTGTTCTCGTTTCCGTCGATGAGGCGCTTGATGTTTGCGCGGTGTTTAATCACGATAAACAAGGAAATTGCGCCACTTAATACCATCAAACTGCCATCGATCTCTGCAAATCCAAAGAAGTAACGAAGTGATATGAGGAAAATTGGGTAGCTGAGTGTGGCTATGATGGAGGCTAGCGAAACGTATCTGCTGGTAAATAAGATGATTAAAAATACCGACAAGGCGAGTGAAATTGATATTGGTTCGATTCCGTAAAGCATACCCGCAGCGGTAATAACGCCTTTTCCGCCTTTGAATCCGGCATAGAGTGGGTACATATGTCCGATTACAGCTGCGACACCTGCCACAATTCGCATCGTGGTATCCAGCTCCCAGACACCCCAAAGTACTTCGGGCATTTCGCCGAGCGCAAAACCAATTTGACTTATATAAAATGCGGCGACAAATCCCTTAGCTATATCGATCAACGATACAACCGTTCCGGCTTTCCATCCAAGCACACGAAACGTATTCGTAGCTCCGGCATTTCCACTTCCGTGCTCACGAATATCTACGCCCTTAGTTAGCTTACCCACCCATACAGACGATGGAATCGAGCCTATTAAGTAGCTTAATACAATTATTACAATAAATGCCAACAAGGTAAAACCCCTCTAATTTCTCTTAGTTACGCAATAACATGTTCACTTTTTTCTGTACCAATGATACGGTATTTTCGTCAAATCAGCACATTTGAATATGGAAGCGGTTCTCTACCATGCGATAAAACCGTGTACGTATTGAGTTTATAACGCTCAGATAGTCTCTCTGATTATTCACGCTACCGACGATATTCCACCGATCAGTAATCCATCTTAATCATGCTAAACTCTTGAAGAGCCGTCAACTTCCTTATTCACCTAGACCGACTTAACAAAAAAAGGGGGCGTCGCAGTTTCATAGTCAGACGTCCCCCTCAGATTTGGACAAAATCCTTTATACGTGTCGTTCGGCGTGGTACGAAGACCTAACCAATGGTCCACTTTCTACGTGCTCAATGCCTTTTGCCTCACCAATTCGCTTATATTCAGCAAACACATCCGGATGAACCCATTCTTTAACCGGTAGGTGCATCTTGGTTGGTTGCATATACTGACCAATTGTAAGCACATTCACACCCGCTTTGACAACGTCATCCATCAGCTCATAAACCTCTTCTTTCTTCTCGCCGAGGCCGACCATGATGCCGGTTTTGGTTCGAAGTCCCTGGTCTTTGCAACGGCGCAACAGCTCAAGTGAACGCTCGTATTTCGCCTGGGGACGAACCATTCTGTACATGCTCGGAACCGTTTCGAGGTTGTGATTCATCACTTCTGGACGTGCATCAATAACGGTTTGCAACGCTTCCCACACGCCACGGAAATCGGGAATAAGCACCTCAACCGTCACACCGGGGATCTCTTCACGAAGACGCTTCAGCGTGTCGTAAAATATTGGTGCTCCACCGTCTTTGCGTTCGTCTCTGTTTACAGATGTGATAACAACATGCTTGAGATTCATCAATTTAGCCGCATTGGCTACGCGATTTGGCTCATCCCAGTCGAGACCCTGAAGCGGTCGGCCAGTTTTGATGGCGCAAAATCCGCACGATCGCGTACAAACATCACCTAAAATCATGAAGGTTGCAGTTCCGTTACCCCAACATTCTCCCATATTCGGGCAGCGGGCTTCGGCACAAACCGTGTTCAATTTGTAATCGCGAATAATATTGGCGACTTCGCGAAACGTTTTGCCTGTTGGTAACTTTACGCGCAACCAATCGGGGCGGCGTGGTTCCTTGGCAGACGGGGTTGAAATAACATCTAATTCTTTAATCATAATGATATAAATATACGGAAATTACTAGAATAATAACGTTTCAGGGGAGTTGGAGTGCTGATGTTGCCTCGGGCGGAAGTCCGGCTTCTTTGTGTATGTTTGCCTCAAATATCCGGCTAAAATGATGAAGGATACGACCTTTTACTTCTTCTTCGTCGACTGGGTGACCTAATAGCGATGCAATACTGCAAACTGCTTTGTCGGAAATCCCACATGGAACAATATGTCCGAAATAGTCGAGATGGGTGTTTACATTCAGTGCGAATCCGTGCATCGTGACCCATCGCGAGCATTTGATGCCAAATGCGCAGATTTTAGCATTATCTACCCAAACTCCGGTCAGTTTTTCAATGCGAATGGCTTCAATTCCGTAGTCTGCGCACACGGAAATGGCTACTTCTTCGAGAAATCGCAGATATTTGTGGATATCGGTGAAGTATCGATCGAGGTCCAGAATTGGGTAGCCAACTATTTGTCCCGGACCGTGATAAGTAATATCTCCACCACGATCAATTTTCACGTAGGTTGCATCCAAATCGACAAGCTCATTGTCTGATTTCAGCAAATGTGCCGCGTCGCCACTTTTTCCCAAAGTGTACACATGAGGATGTTCTACAAGCAAGAGTACATCAGATGAAGACGTTGAAGACTCGCCCTTATTTCGGCGTAATTTTTCCTCAATCAAGCGTTTTTGGATAGCCGCCTGAAGCTCCCAGGTTTCGCGGTAGGGAGCCCGCCCGAGATCGTAACAGGCTATAGAATTCATACTCTTTTCAAAGAAAAAATGCTCCCGGCGTGGTACCGGGAGCATAAACTTTAGATGGTGCCCTGATGGAGAACCATTTTTACTTCTTCTTAACCGGGGTTCCGAGGTGGACGCCTTCGTTATAGGCTTCCGCAACAGCTTCCATCACGGCTTCGGAGAGTGTTGGATGCGGGTGAACCGCAGCAATGATTTCATGTCCGGTAGTTTCGAGGTCGCGCGCAACCACGGCTTCGGCGATCATGTCGGTTACAGAATAACCAATCATGTGACAACCCAACCACTCGCCGTACTTGGCGTCGAAAATCACCTTCACAAATCCTTCCGTGTGACCAGCGGCCTGAGCTTTTCCGTTTGGCATAAATGGAAACTTGCCAACGATAATCTCATGACCAGCATCTTTAGCAGCTTGCTCGGTGAGTCCAACAGAAGCGATTTCTGGCTTACAATAGGTACAGCCAGGAATGTTGTCGTAACGAATAGGCTTCGGATGGTGTCCGGCCAGGGTTTCGATGCAACGAAGGGCTTCGTGCGATGCTTTGTGAGCTAACCAAGGCGCGCCTGCAACATCACCGATGGCATAAATGCCTTTAACTGATGTCTGATACGTAATTTTGTCGGAGATAATAGATCCGCGCTCGGTTTTAACGCCGATATCTTCGAGTCCGAGGTTTTCGATATTACCAACAACTCCTACCGCTGAAAGGACGACATCCGTTTCGACGACTTCTTCGCCTTTCGGTGTTTTCACAGTTACGAGTACGTTTTTGCCCTTCTTCTCGACTTTTTCGACGGTACTTTCGAGCATCAGTTTATATCCGGCTCGTTTGTAAATCTTACCGAGTTCCTTGCCAACTTCGGCATCCTCAATAGGAACCAACGATTTTTGCATTTCAACGATGGTTACTTCTGTGCCGAGGGTCTTGTAGAAATAAGCAAACTCAACACCAATCGCGCCAGCTCCAACGATAACCATGCGCTTCGGTTGTTTCTTGAGCTTCATTGCGCCCTCTGAGTTGATAACCGTTTCGCCATCAATCTTCAGGTTTGGCAATTCGCGGCTTCGGGCGCCGGTTGCGATAATGAAATGCTTGGCCTTGATGGTTTCAACGGTTTTGCCGTCGTCGTCGGTTACTTTTACCTCTTTTGCAGAAGTAAATGCACCATGACCCATAACCACGTCGATTTTGTTGGTTTTCATCAGGAACTGAATACCTTTGCTTTGCTTGTCGGCAACGCCACGGCTTCGGTTGATGATTTTTTCGAAATCGGCTTTAATCTCTTTAACGGTGAATCCGAATTCTTCGGCGTGATTCAGGTTTTCGAGGGTTTCTGCTGATTTGAGCAATGCTTTGGTTGGGATACATCCGATATTGAGGCAAACCCCGCCAAGATCGCGTTTTTCAATAATTGCTGTTTTGAAACCTAACTGAGAGGCGCGTATTGCGGCAACGTATCCACCAGGACCGCTACCAATCACGCATACATCAACTTCTTTTGCCATAATAATTGTACTTGAATGATTAAAATTTGGAGATAGGGGATGTTTGGAGGAATATCCCAGCTAAATAGTATGGTCGAAATTTACGGATTATCCGGCAGTTTATTAAACCGGACGCCCTTATCAGATACCTGCTTTGGATTTCAGTACATCAACATAATCCAGCTTTTCCCAGGTAAACTCGTTTCGACCAAAATGTCCGTAAGCGGCCGTTTCTTGGAATATCGGCTTACGTAAGTCAAAACGCTTCATGATGGATGCCGGCTTGCAATCGAACACCTCTTTTACGAGTTCGGCAAGGACTGCATCCGACTTGACACCGGTACCGTAGCTATTGACGCTTATCGAGACGGGTTCCGCTACACCGATGGCATACGCAAGTTGAACAAGTGCTCGCTCTGCAAGACCTGCAGCGACGAGGTTTTTGGCGATGTGGCGAGCAGCATAAGCAGCGCTTCTATCTACTTTAGTTGCATCCTTACCCGAAAACGCTCCGCCTCCGTGAGCGCCGTGACCACCATAGGTATCGACAATAATTTTTCGTCCGGTTAGGCCAGTATCGCCGTGAGGTCCGCCCACAACAAATTTACCGGTCGGGTTCACGTGAATGATCGTGTCATCGTCCATCATTTCGGCTGGAACTACACGCGGTAGCAAATGCTTTTTGATGTCGGCTTTGATCTGAGCTGTCTCAATGCCTTCGTCGTGCTGGGTAGAAACCACAATTGTGTGAACTCGGATTGGCTCACCGGCGTCGTTATACTCGATGGTAACCTGACTTTTACTATCCGGCGCGAGGTATGGCATCAAATCTGTATTCTTGCGGATGTTTGCAAGTTCACGCACGAGGTCGTGGGATAGCTGAATGCTCAATGGCATCAGATTTTCGGTTTCCTTACAAGCATAGCCGAACATCATACCTTGATCGCCAGCACCCTGCTCTTTTGCTTCACCTTCATCAACACCCTGGGCAATGTCGGGACTCTGCTGGTGGATGGTAACCATAACACCACACGAATCTGCATCAAATCGATAGGAAGCTTTGGTATAGCCAATTTTACGAATGACTTGACGAACGATTTCCTGAACATCAACATATGCGTCAGTGGTAACTTCACCAGAAACAACAGCTAAGCCCGTTGTAACAAGGGTTTCCACCGCGACACGTGAATTTGGGTCTTGAGCCAACATGGCATCAAGAATTGCGTCTGAAATTTGATCGGATACTTTGTCAGGATGCCCTTCAGAGACAGATTCGGATGTGAAAAGGTTTTTCATTAAGAAACAGGTTGTTGTTTAGATGAAAATTAAATTGATTTTTAGTCGGCTAAAATACAGAATTTCTGCATATAAATCATGGGCTTTGGTTGATTGCGGGTAGATGCCGAACCTTTTTTACATCAAAAATCGCCAACGTCCATCTACTCGGTAGAATCGAATAGAGAGTTGGTCCCTCCCGGCATTTTGATTCCCAAGTACTGGTAGGCTTTTGCGGTCGGAACCCGACCTTTGGGCGTGCGTTGTAGAAATCCTTCCTGAATCAGGTACGGTTCGTACACTTCTTCGATGGTGCCTTTGTCTTCGCCAACTGCGACCGAGAGCGTTCCGAGTCCGGTTGGTTTGCCTTGAAAGGTGTTGGCCAGCGCGTTTAGAATGCGCTGATCCATATCGTCGAGTCCCTGATTATCGACATCGAGTGCATTTAAGGCTTTGTCGGCGATGCGATCGTCGATTTTGGTTAGTCCTTCGACTTCGGCAAAATCCCGTGTTCTTCTGAGCAAGCGGTTCACGATTCGGGGTGTGCCACGACTTCGGCGCGCAATTTCGAACGATCCCTTGGTGGTGATGCCAAATCCCATAATTCCGGAGGTTCGCTCGGCGATTTGCTGCAATGTCTCGGTTTCGTAGTAATCGAGGCGCAGGTCGATGCCAAATCGGGCTCGCAAGGGGGACGTTAGCAGTCCTTTTCGGGTAGTGGCCCCGACCAACGTAAACCTCCGAAGGTCGATTTGAACACTTCTTGCGTTGGGACCAGAGTCGATTATGATGTCCAGTTTGAAATCTTCCATGGCCGAGTAGAGGTACTCTTCGACAATCGGATTTAACCGGTGGATTTCGTCTATGAACAGCACGTCGCCTTCTTCGAGGGAGGTGAGCAGGCCGGCGAGGTCACCGGGTTTTTCAAGAACAGGTCCGGTTGTGGCCTTTATGCTGACATTCATTTCGTTGGCGATGATGGCGGCCAAAGTGGTTTTTCCGAGTCCCGGCGGGCCAGACAGAATTACGTGATCCAGCGCTTCGGCTCGCATTCGGGCGGCTTTTATGAAAACCTGCAGATTTTCTACCAGCTTTCGCTGACCAACAAAATCGGCGATGCGAAGTGGCCGTACCGTTTGCTCAAAAACCTGATCTTTTTCAGACGAATTAAGGAGAGGGTTAGACAAGGTAATTCGATGTTAAATGAATTATTTCGTTGTATTTGCATCCGAAATGAACGAAATGATGCAATTTAATTTTCGTTTCTAATATACGCATTGGGTCACGGATTTTCGTTTAATACTTAGGTAATATGAAGTTGCGATATTACGGGTTAAGTCTTGCGTTTCGGCTCGCGTAGATAATTGCCTTTCGGGGTTTCTATATCGCTTATGAACATTTATAACTGGGTTATTTTGCAATGAAATCATCACATAAAACAACGTTTCGTTTTCGTCCGGATGCACGAAATATGCCCGCATTCCCGGCTCCTTCGAGGCCCGATCCGAATCCTGATCTCTACGCGAACTATGAGTTGAGTTGGTTGCAATTTAATTGGAGGGTATTGCATGAGGCTATCGACGAGCGAACTCCGTTGCTTGAGCGAGTTAAGTTTATCGGAATTGTGAAGAGTAATTTGGATGAGTTTTTTCAAAAGCGAGTGGGCGGACTAAAACGGCAACTTCAGGCCCATGTCGATAATTTGTCTCTCGACGGACGTACCCCGGGTGAGCAGCTTTCGCTGGTAAATTCTGAAGTCGAGAAGATGATTGATAAGGTTCGGGAGGTGTTTTTTGATACACTTGTACCAAAACTTGCGGAGGTTGGAATTCAGTTTGTTACGGTTGATGAGCTAACTGCGAAGCAACGCTCAAAAGTGGACC
>JAIUMT010000121.1 GCA_022565415.1 Balneolales bacterium
AAGCAAAGTTCGTAGCTCCTTTTTGTTCGACCTCAACGACTTGTACGGCAAGAATTCCAGCGTCTTTAACAATGTGATCGCCAGGTTCAATATAAACTTTAAGTTTATGCCGACCAATAACTTCCATCACAGTTTCGGCCCACTCGTTCAGATTTAATTCCTGGTCGCCAGATTTTAAAGGCACGCCCAGACCACCACCAATATTCAGATATTCTAAGTCTTCGAATTCATCAACTAAATTCGATAGGAAACCCAGTGCTTGACGATACTTTGGCAACCCAGGCTGAATGAATCCGGAGCCGGCATGCATGTGTAATCCAACGATTTTTAGGTCATGCTTTTTTGCCAGATCAACTGCATAAGGTAGTTTATCCGCGTAGATACCAAACTTTGTGGGTTTACTTCCGGCATATTGCAAAAGCGGATTTTCGGCATATCCTACGCCAATTGACGGATTAATTCGAATTCCAATTCGATTTCGGTAGCCATTTTCGGCGATTCGCTGGATCGAAGAAATAGAGTCGCAGTTGAATATGAGGTCGGGATACTTTTGGTATATCTGCCAATCGCGATCACTTACAGCTGTAGATGTCACACTGATTCTACAAGGACTAAATCCGCAAGATATGGCAAGTTCAACTTCCCCCGGCGAACATGCATCGATTCCACAGGTCGTTTCGGAGGCAATCTTTCGAAGAATCTCGGGGTGGCGGTTTGCTTTCATTGCATACAGTAACTGATGATTGACTCCTGCACGGCTAAGTTTCGATTGAATGCGTGATATATTCTGAAGCACTCTGGGAATGCTGTAAATATAGCAGGGGGTGCCATGTAGACGAATCAAATCAGCGACTGAATGCTGCGCAAAATATAGGCTTGCGTTCTCATGTCGTAAATCATCCCGTTCCCACCACTCCGGATTAGAACTATGCTTCATATTGTACCGAAATTAAGATGGTAGAACCTAACCAACCTACAATTTTCGTTATATCTGAGAACAGCTGGTCGCTCGGAAGCTCTGTTGCATTTTGACAATACATCTCAATTTTTTCAGAAACACTGTCGTTCAACCCATGTATCCAATGGATGGAACCCGGGTCTAGTTTGAGATCTCGTTTGCTAACTACCTCAGAGTTATTCAAGGTAACATGCGTCACAGTGCCAGATTCAGTGAGTTCAAGGAATTGAAGTTCGTGCAAGCGTGAGCCAAACACACTTCTTAAACTAGAAATGATGTCAGCATCTGCCGTTGCCCTATCCAGATACTGCTTAATTCCCTCCGACAACAGAGCAGCTTCAACCGGATCTTCTTGATTCACAGATCCCCAAATCAGCATTTTTGTTGATCCCACAGTCGCTTGACCCATAAATAATGGATGAAGTTCGTTACCTACATATTCTGCCCAAATCTGAACTTTTCCAGCGTTCAGAGATAGTGCTTTTTTTGTCTCCGACTTGATAAACTCCGCCAAATTATGCGATGTTCGGTCTTGCTCCTTCTGCTGAATACTTTTCCGGTACCAGTCCATATTTTTATGAAATACATGAACCAGAATATTGAGTGTCGAACCCAGATCATTAAACTCGGTAATTGAACCTTGATCGAGTTTAAGGTTCGCATTTCCACCCAGAAAACTTTCCGACAGAGTTTTAAGCTTTTTGATTCTGTTTCGAACAAATAGGGTGAGCACAATACTTACCACAATACCAATCAGTATTGATATCAGAACTTCAACACCAATCCATTGGCGCAACGTAATAATTCGAGCGATGTACTCGCGACCATCTCTTATTATGGATATTGAGTAAATACCGTCGTCGGTTTGGATGTCGACATCAACATACATTCTTGCTTTCCAGTCATGACGAGCCAGATAATAGTGCGTTCCCTCAAAAGAGGACTCATAAAGTATTTCAGGGTTTTCCCAGGGCGTTAAGTCAATCTGTTTATCGGAAGTAGTTAGTTCATGTAACACATCCCCCTCAGTATTTTTTACTGTAATAGACTGATTTCGGAATTGCCTGATGATGCGGTTGAGAATTAGTTCAAATTCCGGCGTGACATCCATAAATCCGTCGATGGTATCGAAATAGCGATCGGCATTATGCTCGGCGAACGATTGAATGGTATGGCCAATAGCCATTGCTTCCTGATCGATCGCCCATTTTAGTTCTTTTGTCTGAAGGTGGTATGAAATAAGGGCATACAATACTCCAAGTATGAAAAAGAGAGGAACCAGTGATAGTAAATTTTGTCTGAACAGAGTCATATCACAGGCAATAATTGGGGTTTTGGTTTCTCAGGCGAATGAGGTCGACCAGAATAAACGGACATTCGTACATCGTGGTTAAAAAGTGACCTTTTCCGATTCGCAGGCATTTCGCGCCGGCACTTCCACTTGATATGGACTCACCAATTACCAAATCTTCCAATACGGAGTGAACTCCTGCCAGAAATATTTTATGGCTCGATTCTGTGCGGCAATCTCCATCAACCACAATCAAGACTTCATTGCAGACTGTTTGCGAATCCAATACCAATTTGTTGGGTTCGTACTGAGTCAAGGTCATGACGCTAACAAGGTTAAACAGCGTACGCTCGTCGAGCTTATCGAAAGGCTCGACAGATTTCAGCAGAAATGCTTTCTCAATGTCGGATGCTTTTATTTTCATGAGTCGGAGTACATTGAAAATGTGAGCGTTAAGGTTGCTTTATCGTCAGTCAGCTTGAGTTTTTTGCCCGTTTCTGTTTCCATTCCTTTCGGGGATGAAGCTGTATGGGACTTGTCGGCCTTTTTGGAAATCGAATCTTGGCGCCATGATACAATCTGGTTTGTATTGGCATCCAAAAGTGCAAGGCCAGACAGAGAATCTCCAAAAATTTGGGAAACCTGTTCTAATTTTAAACCAGGCTCCAGATTCCCAGAGCTGAGCGCCTCACAAAGCTGATAAACGCCATTATGTATGACTGGAATTCTAGAAGAATCCACATCCGACGATAATATCCATCCGAAAGCAATCTTATCCTGGATGCAGAATGCTATGCGCTGATGATCGTCATGGTGAACGTCACATTCGAAATAGGGTGAATCATTTCGGCGTAGTTTCATTGACAAGTACGACAGATAATCCTGTTCTCGACGCATCGTTTCAAACGTGTTGAGGATTTGTGGGCCCTGAACGACTTCCTTTTTAAGATTATCGCCCGCTTTTTTAAATAACGACGCCAATGGGCGCAGATCTTTCAAACTGGGATCGGCAACATATCGGTCGAGGAATCCGGCAGCGATACTCAGCACGTTATCTTTCATGGCCAGAAGAGGGGCTGTTAGCGAACGCGCAATGAACCAGGATGCCGTTGCACCAAATAATAAGAAGACAAAACTGTTAAGGGTTAAAATTACCAATGCTTCGCGGGCGACCTGTGAGATGGAAGAAACATTCTGATCGGCGCCCATAATAGCGCCAGCCTTGTTTTCCATGGAGTAAATCGGGGCAAATCCAATTTTGACGAGTCCCCATTGCCCCCACGATTTGATGGAAGAAACGTAAGGTTCAGAGGTTATAAGTACTTCTCTGGCGGCAATGAAATCTTCGATTAAAAGCTCATCATCGACATACCCGATTGGAGTAAAAGCATCGTCTGTGCTGGCATCAAATACATAGGAGATGGTGCGATCTTGTTCGTTGAGAACGAAGGTGTAGAAATACGTAAGGTTTTGTTTCTTGCGGATTTCCCTCATGGGGACGATATAATCGAGGTATTGATCTGCGGTGTGATCGTGATAGCCGGGATGTGCGTAGAAGTCGAAGTCCATAGCACCCGAGGTGTTCATCAAAACCAGGGCATCCGAAAGCCCATAAATTGATTCATCCTTTTGAAAAGCTAACGAGTGGATTATAGGGCATGGGTCTGGCTCGGCGCAGGTTATGGAAATCGGGTCGGACCACTCACCGGTAGTTATGTTAATTTCAATGAGTTCTTGATTTGCTGTTAACAAAATGAGGTTACCATCAGCATTAAACGCAAAATCTAAAATCGTGATCTCGGAAGCATCAATATTGAAGAATGGTGCGAGATTGCGGTTGGTGATGTAGATGGCGCCGGATAAATCGGGTCCCCAAGCAAGATTACCATTTTGCGTATTAACTGTGATGGTCGCATCTTCGCGAAGTGAGAGGACATTTGAACGAACTGGGCTTGTTTCTGTGTGAAATGGCCGTGTTTCTGTATGAAGTGGCTGTATTTCTGAACGAAGTGGCCGGCCCGAAGTTGACCACATTTGAAGTTCGTTCTGGTAGTTGAATGCGTAAATGGTATCGTTGAAAACGGCGAAATCTGTAAACGTAGTAGTTGAGTCAAACGCTGGGTAGAATGGTAAGAGGCTTGCTGATCCATCGGGATGTATTTGATGGATGGTTCCCTCTTCTGACAAAACAAGCCAGGTGTCATGGGCGCCATTCTGGCGGATTTTCGTCATCGTTCGGGGCTGAATCAACGCATCGTGGTCTTCGAGGCGCACAAAAGCTCCTGCTGTTGAAGAAAGTGTAGCGAGTTTGGCATGAAACCCGAAAGTGATGATTTCCACGACTTCTTCATATAGACGAACTCCACCCACAACAGTAGAAAGTAGAATTACGGGTATAATTATTCCCCGAATTAGCAGTGATATGTTGAACTGTTTGATTGTTTTCATGGTCGGTTCATCCCAAATAAGTGGATAGCGACTTCGGGAAACAGTTTTGCACAATTATCCAGGGCTTTGGAGGGAATCATTAGTGCAGTGCCTTTTTGAGCGCGGATTTCAGTGCTGTATCTGGATTTAGATTGCATTACTTCTGATGGGAAAAGAGCTCCTTTTTCGGAGATAATGCTGGTTTCGTCGCCAGATTTACATTCGAAAACACCATCAAAATTCACAAAAAGAGTTTTAGCATCGTCGTTAGGAGACGTGATTATTTCGCCTGCCGTCCAATTGCCAAATGTTGCAAGATGAGCCAGAAACTCGAGGTGATCTATGTGGAGAGTGTCGAATCCTGGAGCTTCGCATAGCAACGTTAATCGTTGAAAAAAGTCTCGGTACTCTCGATCGGGTTCATCATGCAAGCGTGCCATGGTGGTCTCCTTAACCAGATCACTCGACGGCTGTTGAATAACCGATCGAATCAGTTTCATCCAGGTGCTTTTGTCAGAATGCCAGATGATTGAAAGTGCAGCGGACTTTTCTATCGGATGCGACGACTGGGCTGCATTCGATATAATTGAATCAATAGCATCTTTAGACTGGGCCATACTCTGATATACATGAGAATCAGAATTATCCAGCTGTTTGATCAACCTTTTGTAAAGAACTAGATCCACACCTTGTTCAAGTGTTTCGAGTCCGAATGCCCGAATTTTCGGATTGCTCGATCCCAGTGAATTTACCATTAACTCGTAGGCAGGAAGCCGTCCGGCTGTAGACAAAAACTCTAGAATCAAATTGACTTTAGACCTGCGAATATCTCGGTAATACCTACGTAGCACCTGCATTTCGGATAGATTGCGCGCGTCTACAGAGAGCAAAAGTTCATTTTTTCGTATTGATTCTGCAACGTTGATTTCCTCAGCAATAAGGCTGGGATAAATGAGTTCGAAATGCTCTGGAGCCACCCGATACAACACCTTGGCAGCCAACGATCGGGAAATGCTGCTACTACTCGAATTATTCAGCACTGACACAACTGTAGGAATAATTAACGTCCCCATTTTTGTAATCAGATCTTCGGATAGTCTACGTTCGGATGGCGTGAGTTCCGGGGCTAGAACTAGCAGGGGCTTAACAAAAATCGGATCGTTGATTTTTTCCAGAATGTCGATGCAAAGTTCTCGGGCAACGCCATGGTTTTCCTTCATTACGTCAATTATGGGAGTAACTAAAGATATTGTTGACTCCGCCACTGTTGACTTAATCGTTCGTAGAGCAGCCAGTCGCACATCATTATCTTTATGATGCATATATGGTATTGCAGTAATTGCGTAAACCGGATTCTTGCTGTATTGAAGCACCCGTAAGGCTCTCTGGATGTCGGCCGCATCGCCATCCAACAGCTGCTGCACAGATTCCAAAGCAACAGCGACCTCCTGCAAATCAGCTGCATGAGTAGATGCAATCAGGGCAATGTTACGAATATCGGGATCTCCATTCTTTGAAAACTGTTTGATTTTTGTCGGCTGAATGAGTCCGTGGAATGCGAAAACTTCGGAAATTTGTGGATGGACATTCGAAGTGTTTTTGTTGAACCATTCTACCAGAGTTCTGACATCATGATAGTTTGTGTTCTCAAGAAAGGCAGAAAAACTGTTTTTGAAGTCCTCGAGGACTTTGTCATCTCGGATGTCCCCGCCTGTATGTTCGTAAACCTGTAAGAGCGCTGGTAAAGCCTGATCATCTTTGACCGACAGATAAATCTTCATTGCCGCAATGGCATTGGAAAATGATGATGAAATATTGCCAAAGAGTATCTGTCGTTCTGATTCTGAAAAATTGAAAATGTGAGCCTTAAGGCGTTTAGAGAAGTCTAGCCACTCGGTTTTTAGATTTTGAACCAACGAAATGAGGTAATCCTTTTTCATAAAGATTACAAGGGTAAAGAGAACCAACGCTCCGATGAATCCAACAAAAGATATTCGTTCAGGTGGCGCATTAGTGGCGTAAAATATTAGATATATACCGGCGAGGGCGGTTGCTATTGGCTCTAGAAGCCCCTCCAAAATAGTCCGCAATTGAGCTCTGTTCGCGTTTGGAAGTGCATTATATAGCAGGTTGTAGTTGTTGTTGTCGACCGACCAAGCCATTCCCTGGTATGCAAAAAAGGCTATAATAGCTGCGTGAAACCCGTAATCGAGCAGGAAAAATGAAAAAGCCAGGATGTACACTACGGGTTGTATCAATGCTACGCTTGTCACACCAATTCGCAAAACAAGGCGATTGAAAAGAAATGCGCAAATAAAAAGGTTAAATACGTTTACGCCGGCGTATAGCCACCCAAGCAGCACTGCCAGCTCGGCTTCTGTGTAGGTATTGGAGAACACCTCGTAGTACTGATACTCGGCAATTCCCGCAAGTAACGAAACCACGAACACCATTCCGGCAAGCATCGACACGTATCGAATTTTGAAAATCGATCCCCAGTTCTTTTTCAGCATTTGCCATGCCGACTCCTCTTCCTCCTCGTCAAGATCTATGATAGCCAGTACGCTATATCGTGAATTAATATAGTAAATTACCGGAAGTGAGCTTAATCCGAGTACGACCCACAACAGAAACAGGGAAGAAACCCCAAGAACCTCAGCACTCAAAGAAACGGTTAATCCGCCAACGATCACTCCAAAGGCAGTTCCTGCGGCCAGATAAGCAAACAGCCGTTTACCTTCCGACATGTCAAAATAGAGGTCGGCATAATTCCAATACAATGAATAAAAGGCGATATATACAACAGTGGTAAATATCTTAATGATGTAATACAGAGCGTTTATTTGGAAATCGGTAAGAGATTCCCGCATTGAAATGACGAAAAATAAGGCAAGCGCAATGGTGGCTACGGTCAAAACGGAGGCATACAGAAGCTTTTTTATGCCAATTTTGCTAATAAAATAGCTGAATACCGATGCGTAGAGTGCCATTATGAGGGGCATCACGATATAGATGTAGGGCAGACTCTCGACTCCGATATTGGAAAGAAAGAGCGTGTCTCCGGCTGTGGTGCCAATGGTGAGTCCGGCTTGGAAAACCGCAGCAAGGATCATAAAACTAATGACCTTGGGTAGCTCCATTGCGTTGATCTTAAAAAAAGCCTGCCGATTTAGCATGGGTTTCATCAGAAGGTTAATTTTGCCAACGTGACATTCTTGGCGGCTTGTATCAATTCCGCATGAGGCGCTCTATGAATTGCTGACCGAATGGAATCGGCATCGAGCATGCCGAAATTCATAAAAACCGGACAATCCCAGCCTTTCAGCAAAATTGCATCTACTATTTGTTCGTGTATCCCAGTGATTGATTTAAACGGCCAAACGGATATCCCCGGCATTGATTGATAGTGAGAAACAGGACGGTCGTCATCATATATTGAAGACTCGTTTCCCCAGGGGGGATCTGCAAATATGAGGTCAGGTGTGTAATCAGCAGGAAGCCCCATAAAATAATCACTTACCACAAAATGAATCTTGGAGCCGCGTTTTTGAGCTGTATCTCTGGCTAAATCAATCGGATTAGAGTCAATGTCTACGGCCAAATAATGATGATCGGGGCAATGATGTTCCAGACAAAAACTAAGAGAGCCACACCCAGTTCCAACCTCAAGAACCTTCTGCGATGGTAATTTGCCAAGAACCACTTTAAGGTGTTGCACTAAATAAATGGCTTCCGGGTCTGTAATGTATGCTCGTTTATCGACTGGAATTCGTAACCCATCTAAATCGATGAATCCCAATATGTAAGCCAGAGGTTCGCCGGAGATACGGCGTTTGAGGTAACACGAAAGTAAGTTCACATCCCCATCAGCGACCATTTCTAAAGTCTTCAGTTCTGACGCAGGCAATGGGTTAATCTTTAAATCAACGCCTGTGTGATCGAATATGTAATCGATTAATTCTAGAGTCATTAATTTCGTGTTCCTGGGCGGGATAATA
>JAIUMT010000122.1 GCA_022565415.1 Balneolales bacterium
CGAATATCGACGCAGCGCTAAACTGGACCATTTTTGATGGCTTTCGGATGTTTACCACATATGAGCGTCTGGGTGAATTGGAAAGATTGGGCGAGGTTCGGGCACGAGTTGAAATTGAAAGTTCGGTTGCAGACATCATCAACAGCTACTATTCGATTGTGAGTATCAGTCGTCGACTTGCCGTTTTGGAAAACACTGTTGAAATCTCAGAAGAGCGATATCGAATTGCCGATACCAAACGTCAGCTAGGATCGGGATCTGAGTACGATCTGCTGCTAGCGCGAACAGATTTGAATTCGGATAGGGCCGTTGTTATACAAGAAGAGGTTTTACTGAATGATGCTCGCCTCCGATTGCTCCAACACCTCGGACTTAGTCCGCAGACCGAATTCGAGATCGATCCGGAGATTCGTTTCGGGGAAACATTGCTGCTGGACGATGTTTACGCTGGGATTGTCGAAAACAACAAGATATTGCAGGCCAGCGCGATAGAACAGCGCATTGCCAGTCTGCAACGTCGAGAACTTATTCAGGGTCGATTGCCTCAAATTGATGTAAATGCCGGATATAACATCAACAATCGGGAAACCAGAAACGCATCAACCCGACTTCAGGAAACCGATGGGTACCGATATGGTATTACGCTTAGGGTTCCTATATTCGACGGATTAAATATGAATCGACAGGTTCAGGCTGCTCAAATTGCCCGTAGAAACGCTGATTTGGCGTATGAAGAGCAGTTTTTGCTACTTCAGAACATTGCCATGGCCGAATATCAAAATTATGTAAGTACGCTTGAGGTGATTGAAATTGAGCGTGAGAATCTTGAGTTAGTTAACGAGACGATTGATATAGCACTGGAGCGATTCTATTTGGGCACCATTACGTCGTTGGAGTTGCGTGAGTCGCAACGGACGTTGATTAACACCGAAACCAGACTGATAACAGCTCAGTATGAGGCGAAGGTTTCCGAGACGGAGTTACTGCGATTGATGGGGAGGTTGTAGGGCTTGGTCTACATAGTCCCTAAAAGCACGAGTATCGTTGTGAGCTATGGTTTAGTGGAAATGTAGAGAACAACCTTTTAGTTGCTGAGTTAAGCAACACGATAAACTTAAGATAAGCGCCAACCGGATAAAAAAAACGTGATGGGCATCGTTAAACACCCATCACGCAAATTTGAAATCTATTTCTTGCCTCGGCCACCGGTGTATCCACCTTTGCCAGACTTGCCGAATCCGCCACGCGAACGGCCACCGCCAGATCCACCAGATCCGCCACGATCACGATCTGAGGAACCGCCTCTTCCGCGACCACCGAATCCGCCCCGAGGTTTGCCTCCGCCAAAACCACCGCGATCGGAAGATCCGCCGCCTGCTGATGGAGGTGCAATTTCTACGGTAACTTTCTGACCTTTCACATTTGCTTTTTGCAATGCTGAAATAACCTGATTCGCGACGTTGCCTTCAACGTCAACAAATGACTCGAATTTCAAGATGTTGATATGGCCAATAACGGAAGATGGAACGCCAGCTTCGCCAGCAATTGCGCCCACGATATCGCCGGGACGAATATTGTCATTTCGTCCGATGCTGATTTTTAGAGTGACTTTATTGGAATCGTTAAACGATCCGCCACCTGAGCCTCCGCCGAAACTAGCCGGAGCGACTTCTTCCTTAAGCTCTTTGCCCACGCGTAGTCGCATTAATGCAGCAGCTACCTCAATAGGAGTGTAATTTGCTTGTTCTTCAATAAAGACTTCGAGTTGATCAATTAACTCGCGGAGTCCACCTTTTTCAAGTTCTTGCTGGATGTCGTTCATCTGAAGGGCAACTCGCGAGCGGGTTACTTCTTCTACACTCGGTAGAGGCAGGTTTTCGAGGGTAACTTTGATGGTACGTTCCAGGTTACGTAGCTGTCGGCTTCGGTTAGGAGCGCTGAACGTGATGGATGTACCTGCTTTTCCTGCACGACCAGTACGACCAATTCGGTGAACATAATATTCAGGATCGGTTGGAAGTTCGTAGTTGAATACCACATCTACATCGTCAACATCAATTCCACGAGCCGCAACATCCGTAGCTACAAGTAAATCCAGACGACCGCCACGAAATGCACTCATTACCTTATCGCGCTGAGTCTGATTCAAATCGCCATTTAACACGTCGCAAGAATAACCTCGTGACTGCATGTCTTGCATGAGCTGCTCGGTAGAGCGTTTCGTATTACAAAACACGATTCCCAGCTTGAAATTGTGCACATCCATTAATCGGCAAATAGCCTCAGTTCGCACAGAATCACGAACCTGAACTACAAATTGCTTGATATCGGGCGCTGTTATGGCTTTTCGCTCAACGGTAATACTCGCAGGATCTTTCATGAATTTCTTCATTACCTGACGAATAAACGGAGGGAATGTCGCCGAAAACATGATGGTTTGAATCGAGTGATCCACATGCTCGAGCAACGCTTCCATATCTTCGCGGAAGCCCATGTTCAACATTTCATCGGCCTCATCAAACACCAGCATTTTCAAATTGCCGAGTTTTAGAGTGCCTCGTTTGAGGTGATCAAGCGTTCTGCCGGGGGTACCGACTAAAATTTGTGCTCCGCGGTTTAGGGCGGTAATTTGGCGCTGAATGGGTTGTCCGCCGTAAACAGGAACAATTTGAAGTCCTGGAATATTTCGACCCATTTTCATGAGCTCGCTGGTAACCTGAATGGCTAATTCACGGGTTGGACACTGAATAATAGACTGAATTCCGTTGAGGGATGTGTCTACTTTTTCGAGAAGTGGTATACCGAAAGCGGCGGTTTTACCGGTACCGGTTTGGGCCTGACCTGCAAGGTCGCGACCTTCCATAATAATTGGAATACATTCTGCCTGTATAGGCGTTGGGGCTTCAAACCCCATATTTGAAAGTGAACTAGTGATAGCTTCGCTCAGTCCTAGTTCGGAAAACGTAGTAATACTCATAAAATAAGGTGGGGCAGATGCTGCCCGATGGATTTTGGTTATGTAATTGCGATTACTTGCACCAGACGGACTTTCTGAAGTGCCTGTTTTTTCGTGTCATGAACCGCGGTACTGATGGGCAAGTAAAGCAACCAAAATGCGAACGGGAATAATACGAGAGGTGCGTCGAATCTAATTTTAAATATACGCATTCTTTTTGAGAAAACGTAGCTTCGTTATGCTCAAGTGCAATTAAGGTCTTGAGTTAAGCTACAAACGGACAGGAAAAGCTGGAAGAATAGGGCTTTTTTAAACGCAGTTTGGCGAATTAGGTCAGGCTCAAATAATACCAATTTTCGCGGTCGTCTGCCGAAAATCCGATGTGCATAAGGTATTGTTTGTGATTTGGAGTACCTGCGTAGGCACGGATTTCAGTTATGCCTTTGTTAATAAAGAACGATTTTTTGTCGTTGAACAGGTAACGACCAATTTTGAAATCACGGTACTGAGGTATCACATAATCCACATCAATAGTAAAAATGCCGTTCTCGTTCGGGTGACCAATTACCAGTCCGGCTGGAACCATATCGCGCAGTATAAACACACAAATTGAGTCTTTTTCAGGGGTTTGTTTAAAGCCCGATTGTGTCTTCTTGATGTCTTTTTCGTAGAAATTGAGGAAATATCGAAGATAATCGCTGTCGGTAGTTACCTCTAGCAACTTAAAAAACGTTTCAGTTCTGAACATCTGTTGTAAATAGTAGATGTTTATCAAAACGATAAAACCGTTCATGGCAGCTACGGGAATGGATCCAATCAAATATCCATAAAATGAAAATGTAGCCGCGCCAACCAGGTTAACCACACGCAAGGTTAAGATTTTGCTCATCATCAGAGAGATAGCAACAAGCACCGATGCAGCGTAACCAATGATTTCGTAAATAAGAGGAGTTTCCATAAGTAGTAAGATTATCTATAAATACCTGAATAGTCACTACAATATAATAATGTAGACGATTAAAGGTTGGCCGGGAATATACAGGTAAATGTTGAACCTTTGCCTTTCTCACTTTGCAACTCGATGGTTCCGCCGAGTTTCTCTGTTAATAGCTTGATGGTGTACAAACCAATTCCGGTAGATGCCTCGTCGGCAGTTGGTTGTGCCGACAATCGGGTGAATAGCTTAAAGGCTTCTCTTTTGTCCCAATCGCTAAACCCCTGACCCTGATCTGTAACCGTCAATTCCCACTTTTCTTTGTCGATTTTGCTAATGGCTACATGGATTTTTGTATCCGCATGAGAATACTTTATCGCATTCGACAAAAGATTATCCAGAATTCGACTGATGTACTCCAAGTGAAACTGAATTTCCAATGGAACCAGCTTTGTTGAAATCGTGATGGATTTTTTGGACGCACGAATTTCATAGTCGCTTACCACTCGTTTGGCCATTTCAGTGATGTTCACTTTGGTAATACCTTTCTGCACATCCTCGTTCTCTATACTGTTCACATCCAGAAGACCATTAATCATTTTGCGCAATTTCTCGGCCGACATATCGGCAATCCGCAGCATTTCCTGAACATCGGAATTACCTTGAGGAATTTCTTCTTTCAAAATTTCGATGGAAGATATGAGCCCCGATAGCGGACTTCTTAAATCGTGAACAATCATGTTCACCAGTCCTTGTCTTGCATTATTCAACTCTTTCAAATAACTGTTCTTCTGTTCTATCAGCTTCTTTTGACGCACTAAAACCACCAGCAAAATGATGATGATAATCTTACCGATAGCAAAAGCAATTAAGTAAAAAAGTTGCGTTTGGCTTTGTTCCTCAGAAAACTCCAGATTTTGTCTGAGGAGTTCGTTCTCTGCATTGATGATGTCGAAACTGAATCTACTGCGTACTTCTTCGATTGACCGTTGATTTCGCAATCTGTTAAGTGAATCAGCAAAAACCTGGTGTAGTTTGTATTCTTCGAGTGCCTCGCGGTATCGCCCTTCTTTTTCATGTATCTGAGACAAATACAACTGCATTTCTGTCTGAATTTCGATATTAGTCATTCGTACAGCCCACATTTTAGCTTCTTCAGCATATTGCCGGGCGAGATTATGCTGATTATTAATCACATAAACACCTGCTAATCCGGAAGCATTATACATTGTACCCGGGGAAAATCGAATCTCATCACTTAAATCATATCCAAGTCGAAAATAGTTTTCGGCTTCATCAATCGAATCAATCTCGAGCATTAACTTGCCCAAATTGTAGTAATTCCGAATTACAGAGGGTGTGTAACCACTTGTAGTGTTCAATGCCAATGCATTTCGTAGGGTATCAATCGCCGCTTCGTATCGCCCTAAACCTTTAAGCGCATTCGAGATATTGTTCATGTTATGAGCCATCCCCTGCAAATTGTCTAAACGTCTGTTAATCTCGAGAGACTTTAGCAATTCATCAAGAGCGTCTTCATCGCGACTGAGTCTTTGCAGAATGAGAGCCGTATTATTGTGAATTATTGATATAATTCTCGGATCCAGGTCAAGGTCATTGGCTATAGTTATGGCGTTTTGCATGTGTTCAAGGGCTTCATCATGCCGGTTTAAGTCCCTTAATAAGGTGCCGTAGGTAGAAAGTGAACTGACATACGTTACGTTCTTGATTCCCTGCTCTTCCAGACTCTCTATTACTGGTATGATGAAATCGATAGCTTCCTGGAAATTCCCGATTTCATTGTGGAACTGTGCCATACGGGTGTGCCAAATATGTTGTCTGTGCTCACTCGACAAGGTAAAAACGGAGTCTTCGAGTGCTTCCAGAAACTCGATTCCCTCATGGTAATTACCGACTCTGAGCATGAAAAAGGCTCTTTCAAGACGTGCTCCTACCTGATATTCAGGGTCTCCCAATTCGATGGTGTACGAATACAATACATTTAAAAGGGAGTCGGCTGTGGGAAAATCATTCTGATAGAATCGCTCTTCGATCAGATCATTTAGTTCAACATATCGTTCTGGTAATTCAGAATGTTCGTGCGTCTTCGTAGCTGTGTCGTTGCACGAAATATAAAAGAGGCATAATAAAATGACCGTAAGACGCATACAAATCGGGTCGGATGTTTTTGGGAATTCGAGTCCTAAAAGGGGGAGTACTGAGAGAACACAGACAATCCAATATAATGTATTTGACTAATCATCTGTAGCTGTTCTTTCAGGTTTTAAGATCTATTTAGATTGACTTGAAATTATGCGAAATCTTGGTGTGGTATATTCTAATTCTAATATTTGTATTAGATTTAAGCATTCGTTAAAACAACCCGATAACTGCCTTGGAACAGCCTTGGAGTTGCCAAAAAAATGCCGAATTTGGACGGAATCAACAATGATGAATGCTCTGGATTTATTTAACGCCACTGATTGATAACTGACTTTACACCATGCAATTAATTTCGACCGGATCTCAGTACGTATTGACGGCTCTTATACTTATAGGACGAAAACCCGAGGGCGAGACGATGTCGGCATCAGAATTAGCCGAAATTCTGAATAGTCCGACAGCATACCTTTCCCAAATGCTTGCTAAACTTCAAGAACCAGGTATTATTGGGTCCCGAAGAGGCGCGAGCGGCGGGGTTTTTATTGCGAAACCGCTCAAAAGCATACGTCTCATCGATGTGGTAACGGCTCTCGAAGGAGATGGATTCTTTCGCAAGTGTTTTCTCGGAATCGACGGTTGCGGACACATCGAACCTTGTCCTTTTCACGACAACTGGACCGAACACCGCACAAAAATCAAGGTCTGGCTAACCAAAACAACTTTATTTGACCTCTGCAATGGGGTTAACGACAACTGGATCAGCGACAGACTCCGGTTTACAAGAACACCAAATATTTAGTGAGTTCCTCCTCCGTAATAGAACAACTGAAATGCACGCACTGCGGCGAACCCTGCGATGAAGAGATTATTCGTAAGGATGAGGCTGTGTTTTGTTGCACCGGGTGCCAAACCGTCTACGGATTGTTGCACGAAAGTGGGTTGGGCGCATATTATGATATCGACAGTAGCGAACCCGGAATCTCCATGCGGAAAGTCGCCAACGACACGCGATTTGATTATCTCGACGACACTTCCGTTTTGCACAAAATTCTGGATTTCACCGACGGAAAACAGGCACGGGTAACCCTCAAAACGCCGCAAATTCACTGTGCATCCTGTATTTGGTTGCTCGAAAATCTGCACCGACTTAATCCGGCTGTGAAATTTGCTGAGGTGTTCTTCAATAAGCGGGAAGTTTCGATTCAGTTCGAAATTGAAAAGTTGCCCCTGAGTAAACTTGCGGCTCTGCTCAGTTCTATTGGTTACACACCAGATTTCAACCTCGATCGTCTTGATAAGAAAAAAGAGGTCTCCCCAAATCGTTCTACCTACCTCAAAATTGGTGTAGCCGGATTCGCATTCGGAAACATCATGTTGTTTTCACTTCCCGAGTATTTGTCGGGCGCCGGGGGAGTAGACGACCAGTTTTTGCGCCTATTTGGCACCCTGAACATTATTTTAGCCCTGCCGGTTTTTCTGTATAGTAGCCTGGATTTCTTTAAACCTGCTATTTTGTCGGTGAAACAACGTCAGTGGAGCATGGACATCGCGATCTCCCTCGGAATTCTGGCCATGTTTCTGCGAAGTCTTTACGAAATCGTGATGGGACTCAGCATCGGTTACATGGATTCGTTCACCATGCTCGTGTTTCTGCTGCTCGTCGGACGTCTATTTCAAAAGAAAACCTACGAATCGTTATCGTTTGAGCGGGATTACACATCCTATTTTCCGCTCTCAGTAATTCGTCTGCTGGCAGATAAATCCGAAGAAAGCATTGCCGCAACGCGCATCGAAGTGGGGGATGTGCTCGTAATCCGAAATGGCGAACTTCTGCCGGCAGATTCAATTCTGCTCGACGACACCGCAGCGATGGATTTCAGTTTTGTTACGGGCGAATCGGAGGCGGTTGATGTAAATAGAGGCGATTTAGTGTATGCCGGAGGGCGAAATTCCGGAATTAGTGCTCGTTTTAAGGCGACGAAGCCTGTGTCGGGCAGTTACCTCACCAGTTTGTGGAATAATGAGGTGTTTCGCAAGCCCCGAGAGGAAACGCTGAAATCACTGTCTCAGAAGTTTAGTCGGTATTTTTCACCTGCAGTGCTGGCAATTGCTGCAATTTCGGCGATTTACTGGTTGCCAAGTAGTCCGGCTACCGCGATAAATGCGTTTACAGCTGTGCTGATTGTGGCTTGTCCGTGTGCGCTGGCGTTATCGGCGCCGTTTACCCTGGGCTGGGCGACAAATTTACTTGGCAGGGCGAAGTTGTATTTGAAAAACGGGGAGGTTATCGAACATTTATCGGGCATCGATACCATAGTTTTCGACAAAACCGGAACCCTGACCGAGCGAGACCGAGGCGAGGTTTCATTCGTTGGCCGCGATTTGTCCGAATCGGAGCTCTCGCAAATTCAGCAGCTCCTGCACGAGAATACGCATCCGCTGGGCCGACAAGTGTACCGGCATTTGGGTCGGGGAACGTACTCGAAAAAGGTCGGAATCAGCCAGTATGAGGAAGTTTCTGGAAAAGGTGTTCGGGCCTTGGTTGATGGATCCGAGATTTTGCTAGGTTCTGCGGGCTGGACAGGTGCCACGAAACATGATCC
>JAIUMT010000123.1:0-2500 GCA_022565415.1 Balneolales bacterium
ACGAAGCGCGGGTAAACGGCGGGAGTAACTATGACTCTCTTAAGGTAGCCAAATGCCTCGTCATCTAATTAGTGACGCGCATGAATGGATTAACGTGATTCCCACTGTCCCTATCTACTATCTAGCGAACCCACAGCCAAGGGAACGGGCTTGGAATAATCAGCGGGGAAAGAAGACCCTGTTGAGCTTGACTCTAGTCCGACTTTGTGAAATGACCCAGAGGGTAGAGAATAGGTGGGAGTCGTAAGACGAAAGTGGAATACCACTACCTTTGGCGTCATTTTACTTATTCCATTACATTAGTGACTGTGCACGCAGTTTATGAATTAAGTCGGCAGCTTGCTGCCGATGACTAGTGTGGAAGACATTGTCAGATGGGGAGTTTGGCTGGGGCGGCACATCTGTTAAACGTCAACGCAGGTGTCCTAAGGCGAGCTCAATGAGAACAGAAATCTCTTGTAGACCAAAAGGGGAAAAGCTCGCTTGATTTTGATTTTCAGTATGAATACAAACTGCGAAAGCATGGCCTATCGATCCTTTAGATCTGAGAAATATTCAGCTAGAGGTGTCAGAAAAGTTACCACAGGGATAACTGGCTTGTGGCAGCCAAGCGTACATAGCGACGTTGCTTTTTGATCCTTCGATGTCGGCTCTTCCTATCATTGAGTTGCAGAAGACTCAAAGTGTCGGATTGTTCACCCGCCAATAGGGAACGTGAGCTGGGTTTAGACCGTCGTGAGACAGGTTAGTTTTACCCTACTGATGAATAGATGTCCCGACAGTAATCAAGCAAAGTACGAGAGGAACCGCTTGTTCGCATAATTGGTAAATACGGTTGGTTGAAAAGCCAGTGCCGTGACGCTACCATGCGCTGGATAATGACTGAACGCCTCTAAGTCAGAATCCATGCTGAATAGGGACATTACTTTTTGCTCTCAGATGATACATGATTAAAGATAAACTTCGGTTTAAAACTTACGAGGGGCCAGCAATTTCAACGCAAGGTCTCCAATCGCCATTTCAACATTTGAGAGCAGAACATCCTATGAAGACGACTTAGTTAAGCGGGGATTGTAAGCACCGAGAGTAGGCCGAGTCCTACGATCTGTTGAGATTTATCCCGTATTTTTCGATGTGTCTCGCCTTAATAAGAAGTTGTTGTACATTAATTGTTGTTTTAGCAAAGTATCTGGATTTTGCCAAGTCCTTTTTGGGGGTTGTTGCAGTCAGTGGGCGTTTTGGATTCTGGTGACTAGTGTGGTGGCCATCTTGTGTCGTAGATGGGTAAATAAACAAGGCCGTTTACAACATAGAATGGCTGTGACGTGCTGAAAGTGCGGTACGGCGGCGCGCGAGCGGTATAAATGGTGGCTAAGATGTATGTATGTATACCAAGAAGAAGTTGTGGTGGTTGATGTGCATTTTTGTGGATCTGGCGAGTTTAAAGATTGATGAATAAGATGAGAGATGTTATTTGGCATTAAGTTGGGTAATTTGCGGTGTGTTGTAAGGCTTGAGATCGAAAGTACTTGGCATTTTTGCATTGCATTGTGTTGATTGTTGTTGTTTGTGTTAAAGTTAATGATACTAGTTGATGAAATAACTGAAAATAAGTGCAATGAGCCATTTAAAGTGCAATAATTGAGGTGTGGTTGCTTGATGTTGGTCAATAATGGCGGTAGGAAAGCTGACAACCATGGTTATTGTTATTTTTATTGTTAAAGTCATATTATTAATGTTATTGTCATTGTTTTAAATGAAAATAACATTGATAGTGGATGATGATAATGATAATAATGTACCAACCACGTTAGTTAGATGTTGTACGTATATAGTAGTTGGCAAGCACAACAAGCACGCGTGCAGTTTTACGTTAACAACAGACACAGACACAGACAGACCACAGACGACAAGTGGTGAGTGCAAAAAAAAGCAGGAGAAACGACTGGCAAAATGGTTGTCAGCACCCTAAGGGGTTCCCAGGCCGTCACCGACCCTAGTACTAACCGGGCCTTACCACGTTTGACTTCAGAGTTCGGATGGGATCTGGTATATTCGTGGTAGTATGGCCGACAACGAAAGTTAAGGTGTTTTGTAGGAAGTATAGCCATTATTACAACAGCTAAGCAGTTTGGGAAAGTCGAAAAAGTTCAATAAGTACTTTTTTCAAGTGGTTTGCACAGTGAAAGTGGACATTCCTAACAAGTTTAAACGTCCCTTAACCTTGTAAAGTGTGTGAATTGCGGCCACAGTTGACGGAAGGTGAGTAAAAACGCGTCTAAAGGTGATGCGGATGAGTTGATAATTCATAAAAGCATTGATTTCTGAGCGGCAACGGTAGATACAGCGCTTTTGAGAACACTTTTTTGCTTTTAGAGCAATTTGGAAGCTTATTTTTATTTTCGCGCATTTATTTGAAGCGATTTTGTCAAAGTAAAAAGACTTTGTGTGTAAGAAATGTTCATTGCATTCTTCACAGACGATATATATGACTAAGTCG
>JAIUMT010000123.1:7500-8615 GCA_022565415.1 Balneolales bacterium
AGTACTCGCTCATGAGATACCATAAAAGGTGTTGGTCCATTTAGACAGCAGGACGGTGGTCATGGAAGTAGAAACCCGCTAAGGAGTGTGTAACAACTCACCTGCCGAATGGACTAGCCCTGAAAATGGATGGCGCT
Organism: Balneolales bacterium; assembly: GCA_022565415.1. Taxonomy (GTDB): domain Bacteria; phylum Bacteroidota; class Rhodothermia; order Balneolales; family HLUCCA01; genus HLUCCA01. The sequence goes on from JAIUMT010000123.1 coordinate 7,638, forward strand.
GAAGCGGGTCACCGATACTCGACCATCATTGTAAATATTTATGCAATGATGAGTAGGAGGGCGTGGAGATTGCATTGAATGCGAGGATGTAAATCTAGCTGGAGCAGTCTCTAGTGCGGATCTTGGTGGTAGTAGCAAATAAACAATTGAGAACATTGTTGACTGATGGGAAGAAGGGTTCCATGTGAACAGCAATTGGACATGGGTTAGCCGGTCCTAAGAGACAGGTAAACTCCGTTTACCGACACCTGTGTGTCAGCGCTCGAAAGGGAGTCAGGTTAATATTCCTGAGTCTGAATGCGGACATTGTGGCAACACAAATGAACTCCACTTAGTCGGCGGGAGTCCCGAGAAGAGTTATCTTTTCTTTTTAACTACTTACCACCCTGGAATCATGTCATATGGAGAGAGGGTCAAACAGTAGGAAAAGCACACTAATCTCTGGTGTGTTCGGTGTACTTTCGACGATCCTTGAAAGGTGGGGGGAAAGATTGTTTCGCGTCAGGCCGTACCTATAACCGCATCAGGTCTTCAAGGTTAGCAGCCTCTGGTCATTAGAATAAAGTAGGTAAGGGAAGTCGGCAAATTAGATCTGTAACTTCGGGATAAGGATTGGCTCTGAGGGCTGGATTTTGGACCCTGGTTCTTAATCTTTTTGGTTAATGGTAACTCCCCCGCAAGGATGGAGGGACTTGCAACCAGAAGGAAGCGGCACCTTGAAAAGGGGCAACCCGTTCACTATCAATTAACAGCTGACTCAGAACTGGAGCGGACAAGGGGAATCCGACTGTTTAATTAAAACATAGCATTGCGATGGCCAAAACTGGTGTTGACGCAATGTGATTTCTGCCCAGTGCCCTGAATGTCACAGTGATGAAATTCAACGAAGCGCGGGTAAACGGCGGGAGTAACTATGACTCTCTTAAGGTAGCCAAATGCCTCGTCATCTAATTAGTGACGCGCATGAATGGATTAACG
>JAIUMT010000124.1 GCA_022565415.1 Balneolales bacterium
ATTTGTAATGATTCCATTGCTTATAATCTTTAATATTTAACACGCTTTTGCCATTTACCACAACTGGAATATTATTGTTTCCCAGGGCTGATAAAGCATAGGCTCTATGTTTTCCTCCAACTATTAGAAACCTCCAGTCATTATTACTATTAATCAAGAAATATCCGTGTATACCCCGATCAGATTTCAAATCCTCTTGGTAACCATTTATTTTTATTGAATTATATACTTTTAGAATTCTATTTTTCTCTATTATATACTTTTCAAAACTAACCGGACCATAATCAGTATGACCACCCTGAAAAAGATCTAAACAATTATAACCTCCACATGTATTTTCTTCAATTGTGGTACTGTTCCTTTGTTTTAGCATGTCTTCTGGAGTAACTGTTTGCCAGGGCATAACATAAGAACCAGGTGAACACATCCCATAAAGATTCTTCAATTCTATACCTAATAAGTTATTAATGCTATTCGGCTGAAACTCCTCATAATGTTTTTTTAGAATATTCAAGTCTTGCTCAAGTAGACTTTTCACAAACGGATTTGTATCATTTAATTTCCAGAATATGTTGGTCACACACCTTTCTTGGGGAATTTCTAATAAAAATAATTCAATCTTCATTCTTGTACTAATGCTATTGATCAGATTTATATCTACCACATGATTCCTCATATTAGTTTGTGAGGATATTAATTTCCTTACAAATTGATAAATTTGTCTTGATACTACAATCATGATTTATTAATTATTCATGAATTTATTCATGAATTTTTTAAAGGGAACAATATCAATAAAACTCAACTTTCTCCCATGGTAGTAAAATAGCATTAACAAAATGTGAAAATACACTAACAAAGAAACCGCCAAAACTATGTAATCAGAATAAATAAAGCTTCGTGCTGAATTTAAAACAAGAACGTATACAGTCCCCAAAAGAAATGATAATAGAATTTCAGGAAATATATTCTTTAAGAAAATTCTCCATCTTATTTTCAAAATACCTAAACCTAAATGGGTCATTAAAAAATAATTAATAACGATTGCCGTTAGAATACCAAATGCAACGCCGACTATACCCCAATAAACACCTAAATAGCTACCAATAACTGATACAATAGCATATATAAACAAATACACACCTTGCTTGTTAACATTCCCAGTTGCTTTGCTTAATTCCGCTCCAAGTTTATAACCTAATCTAAAAAACAACCCTGCTGAAAGTATTTGCAGTGGTAAAATGGCTTCTTCCCAACCATGTCCCAACAATACAGACACTATTTCATTAGCACTTGACACTATTACAAAAGAAAATATTATACTTACAAATAGTATCATCTTTGATCCATTGACGAAAACCATACTTAATTTTTCTTGCTGATCTTGCCTTGCTGACATTGCAGGAAACAGAGCAAGATTTAATGCGTCACCGATCATACTGGCTGGTTTAGTCATTATTGCATAAGCTCTGCTGTATACTCCAAGTGATTCGGCACCTAGATGTCTACCAATTATGATATTATCGGCTTGTAATGCAAAATAGCTCGATACTTTACCAAGCGAATATCCACCTGCAAACTGTATTAAATCAAAAAACTCTTGATTATTCCACTGTAATCCAAATGAATGTTTCTGTAATATTATATATGCAATTAATTTGAAGAAGGATTGACTTATAATTGCAATGACTAAAGCCCAATAATCATAACCCATGTAACCTAGTACTATTCCTATCAATCCATATCCGAAAAAATACGAAACAAACTCTATAGTTACCTTCACATTTAACTTCAATTCTCGTTGCAATAAAGCTGATGATACAGTTATAATACTCTCAAACAAAAATACAATTGCTATATATTTCAAAACTAATGACAATTCATTCATGCTAAAAAAATATGCAATTGGATTTGAAATTAGATATACTCCTAATGCAAGTATAAATCCCATCGCCAATGAAAATGTATAGCCAACTTTTACATGCTTTTCAGTTAAATATTTTATTTGTACTAGCGCTGGCCCTATACCAATCTGTCCTACTATTTTTGCAAAACCAACTACCACTAATGCTGATTGTATAATACCAAAGCTCTCAGCATTGATTAAACGAGCTAGTACTGCTAGTACTCCAATCTGTACAAAAGTAGTTAGTACTTTCCCTCCAACAGACCAGAAGAAACCTTTAAATGTTCTAACAGTTAATGATTCTTTATTTGACAACTGTTTATACTAAAGGGATTTAATTAGTTTCGCTGGGATTCCACCATATACACTTGATTCTTGTATATCTTTTGTCACAACAGCATTAGCCCCTACAACACAATAATCACCAATTCGTACACCTTTGTTTACTTGTACTCTAACTCCCAACCAAACTCCTTTTCCAATTAGAATTTGTTTATTCTCGAATTCATATACAGATACTGGTTTTTGGAGATCATATACATGATTATGATCCAAAATATTACAGTAAGGGGCAATTAAAGTATCATCACCAATTTCAATTTTCTCGTTAGAACTAATTCTAGTGCCTTTGTTTATATGTACATTATTACCTATCAACAATGTCGCATTTGCCTTAACATTAATATATACATCTTCACCAATTACTACATTATTCCCTATTATTACTTTAGAGGTGTCTCTGACAGATATTTTAGTATTTTTCCCTATCCTAAGTTGACTACCCAATCTACAACCACTAATTTCTAAGTTCAAATACACTAAATATGATCTTAATTTTGACTCAAATAGTACTAAGTACCTATTCTTGAAAACCCATATAGGATACACCAAATAAGAGACTAACTTTATTATATTGTTTAATAAAAGCATCATATAATTATGTTTCCATTCTATGTATTTATTCCTTTAACTCAATGCTTAAACTACCACTAATGTGATGAATGAAATGCATTCAAACTAGCATGTAATGCACTAGAACTCTATACTATTGTCCACATTATGTTAAATATACCGGCTTTATCTCTATTTTAGTTAGACAAATAGAGTTGAGTATTTGACATCTAGCCAATCACCCTACAACTACTTGGGTAATGCTTTAGTTATATACAATTGATGTGATTTGTAAATATTGCTTGCAACTTGGATAGTGATTTTATAGTTCTATTTATGCAGACGAAACTAATTTTTATTTATTTTATTTTTTCTATTATTGAAGAGTAATTATAAATCACGTATAGATCTGTATAGGAGAAGTGTATTTAATACTGTAGCTATAACAGGTGAATATGCTCGAACATAATCTAAGAAATTTGGCTTTCTCCTCACTCTTATTACCACCGTATCAAAATTCTGCATTCGTTTACTAAAAAATTCCGCCCCTACTGATCCATCCATTTGCTGAATAATTTGTAAGCTTTCGCCAGTATCTCGGTTCGATATATTTACTTCAATAAAAATTTCACTCCAGTCTAGGTCAGTTTCTTGTGTACGTAAATTTATTGGTCCTCGAGCATACGCAAGCATTTGTGCTAGCGTAATACCTCTAGGAACTAAATATGTACCTGGCAATTGTATGTCTCCCCAAACTAATACAGTATCGGCAACCTGTGTCGATTCAGCCACGCGATAGTGTGCTTCACCTAATCTAAAATTTTGACTTTGATATATATTACTTTGCGAATAAACTAATGTCGGTAAAGAAACAATAAGCAATGCAAAATATAAACACTTTATTAAATTTAATTTACTCATGGTATTTATCATAACTTTCATATGCATATTTGTAGTAGTAACTAGAATAGTAGTATCCTGTTGACTGCTTTGGGTCAAATGCAGTCATGACTGTTCCAATTACATTTGCTTTGACTTTGTTTAAATTATCAATTGTTAAATCTAACTCTGGTGACTTCGTCTGATTAAATCTTACGGCAACAATAACACCGTCTGATTCCTGAATTAGTGGTGCAGCATCAGATATTATACCATATGGTGGGGAATCAATGATTACATGATCGTAAGTTTGCTTTAATTCACGAATCATCGCTCTTAATTTATCGCTCCTCGTAACTTCAGCTGGGTTCGGTGGCCGTTTACCAGCTGTTAAAATATCTACATTGGTTACTAACGACTTGTTAATCACAGATTCGAAATTAACATTATTAAAAATAACATCCATTGAGCCTGGCTCTTGTAATACACCAAAAGCACTATGAACACGAGGACGCCTAAAGTCACAATCTACAATTACCACCTTTTTACCAGACTCTGCAAGTGCAATTGCCAAGTTCGTTGAAACTGTAGTTTTGCCTTCTCCCTTGTTGGCACTTGTTACAATAATAGTCTTTAGTGGATTGTCTGGTTGTGAGTATACCACGTTACTTTGTAGTCTTCTATAGGATTCTGATATTGGAGATATTGAATCCAACACCATAATCAATCCAGTAGAAACTGTATTCCCACGAATTGTAACATATTCATCTCCGTTGAAATTCTCTTTAACATGTTTGGTGGTATCAGGAATAATAGCCAACATTGGAAATCCTTTTTTAAGTAGCTTCTCAATGCTTGATATCTCGACCTTTAGAACCTCTCGAATCGATACAAAACCAACAGAAATAAAACCACCCAGTACTAAACCTAAAAGCAATAGTATTAGCTTTCTCGGAGCTACAGGATTCTCAGGCAAAAACGACATATCTACCACTCTAGCTAGTCCACTTTGAGTTTGTTCCCAAAGTGCAGTTTCAGCTGCTTGCTCTGAGATTAGCAAGAATAAGGTCTCGCTAATCTGCAAACTACGCTGAAATCGAGCCATTTCAATCATGTTATCTGGTAAATCATTAAAGAAGGTCTGATATTCACCAATTCGTTTGGTTAACAAGTCAAACTGTGCTTCATACTGTTGTTTATCAATTTGCAGCGCAATTACTCTGTTTCTCAAATCTACGTATCGTGTTGATACATTACCTTCGCCTGAACCGAAAAAAGCTATCCCCGAATCACTATTAATTAACTCATTCGTCAACAGTGCAATTTCTGATTGAATACCGGCAATCTGTCTGTTTACATCAACAATACCCGGATCATTCGGGTTATCACGTAGTTCTGGGTTTCTTGCTAAAAGTAGTGTTCGTTGCGTTTCCCGCTCTGCTAAAAATATCTGCAATTGGTTTATACGTGGAGCAAGTGATGAAGTAAGCTGTTGAGCCAAACCTGGGGTTACTCTGTCAAGCTCTGCTACACTTGCATCTAAAGCTGAGGTTGCCGCCACTAATTGAATCTGAATGGATTGTTGTTCTGCTTCTAATGTTGCCAAAGTACGAATGATTTCCTCTGCTTGTGCATCCAATTTGACAAGTCTATTTTCATTCATAAAATCACGTAATTGTTCTTCGGATTGCATGAGCTGTGCATCCACTTTCACCAATTCATCTTGTAGAAACTCAATCGCATTACGTGCCTGACTACGGTTAATCCGAGTGGAAACATCAGAGTAAGTATCAATTGCTAAATCTACCACACGTGCAGCTTCGTAAGGTGATGGGCTTCTGTAGGAAATTCTGAGCAAATTAGACGCCCTATCCATTCTGTTGAATGTGATATTACCATACAATCTACTGAATACTGTCGGAAGGTCTACTATCGTTGAATCTTCTGGATAATCTGTCCATATCACAGGATACAAACTCCCATCTGGTTGATAACGTTCATCGTACAGGCGCTGTGCTAATTCTGTGGTGAATGTCCGGGACTGCAATACATGAATTTCGTTTTCAATAGTGCTACCCATCCCGATACCGTAGTTGGATACGAGGAGGTTACTCAAATCCGATCCGGCCATGGAGTAGCGCATCCCCGCCTCAGAAATCTGAAGCGTTCCGTTGCTTTCGTAAATTGGGATTTGGGCCTGGGCATAGAAGTATGCTCCGATTCCACCTAGTAGGGTCACGGCGATGATGATCCATTTATTGTGCCAAAACAGACCAATGATATTCTTGAGATCGATTTCGTCGTCGTCGTTGTTTCCCGCATTCTGAAATCCCGTACCGTTGTACTGGTTTCCGATTTGCTCGCCCCGGTAGTGACCGTTGTTGGGCCCGGAAAAGGGTTTGTGATTTTCTTGATCGGACATGTATACTTCGTTTGTTCAACTCTGGTGATGGGTCGATAAGATACTGCGTTTTTATCTGACCAGAGGCATGTTTGTGGTGTAAGGTGTTGTTAGCCTGCTAGTTTCTCGAGTTTGGCCGTGTTGAGCGTGACGTGTATTTCGGTGCCCAGGGCTTCGATGCGTAATATTGCGTGGTTGCCGTTTTTGAGATCGATCAGTTCGGCGGCCCGGCCTGATAGCGGTCCGTCGTTGATTTTGACTTTCTCGCCGGGTTCGAAATGCCGGAGTTCTACGGTTTGGGCGTCTTCCATCAGCATTTGGATGGCTTCAATTTCTTCGCTGCGAATGCAGGCTGGTTTTCCGATGTACATCACGGTGTAGGAAATGCTGGGGTCTTCGAGAACCTGAATGCGTTCGCGTTCGTCAACTTTGGCGAATACGTAGCCGTTGAACAGGGGTTTGGTGACTTTTTTCCAGCGGTCGGACCATTTTACCTTGGCTTTGAATGTCGGGCAGTAGGTTTCGATGTTTTGGTCTGCCAAACGGGCTGATGCCTTGATTTCGTGGCGGGGTTTTGTGTAGAACGCCCTCCATACTTTGATATCATCTGCTGGTTTCATCATATCAGTTGGAGTACAACAGCATGTTTGGAAGTGGAATTTGGTCGATTTCGTCGGGTGTGACGATCATGGTTCGGATTTTACGTCCGGCTACTTTTTCGGCTTTGGTTATTAGTTGGGCCAGGTAAGGGCGGTCGATTTCGGGAGAGACGATGGCCAGGTCGATCATGGTGGAATCGAGTCCGCGGGCCAGTTGTCCTGTTAAGTAGATGGAAATCGAGTCGCCCAGTTTTTGAGAGACGCTTTCGACCACTTTATCAACGCCGAAATGTTTGATGGCCATGGTTTGCAGCTCGTTAAAAAGCGGGTAGGTTGTGTTAACCTGGTACATTTTCTTGTTGCCCTCCCCGTGGGAGCTGAGAATTCCGGCGTTTTCGAAGCGATTTAGCTCGATACGAATAGAATTTGAGCTTTCGGAGAACTCTTTTTCGAGTCCGCGCAGGTAGCCTGCCTCTTCTGGATTCAGGAAAAACCGAAGGAGGAGTTTAATGCGGGTTCTGTTGGAAATTAGGACGTCGAGCACTTTGTTTTATGTGATGGTGTGGAAACCATCTTTTCTTACTGTTACGAGTTTGTTTATCGAGCTGAGTCTTGTTATTTCTGCCCAATTCGTATGAATGAATTTATGCAGGTCTGCCAACTTAAGATTACCGATTCGAATGTGAATCACTCGAGGTGGCGGTTGAGAAAGTACAATTTTGTGTGAAAAATCGGCGTCTTTGGTTACAATAGTGAGATTATGTTGTTGTGCATATTCCCAAATTTGCTCGTCAGTCCAAGAGTCACCTAAATCAAACTGATGTATGTATGCATCATCGTGCCAAACTGAAAAATGATATGGCAGGTTGGCATCTACTAAAAAGCGTTTAGGAGTCAAAGTCTAGACCGCGTGAATGCTATACCGATTTTCCATGATACTTGCAGCGAATAGAAGCGCGGCGGTGATGTCTTCGGGTTCCAGGGAAGGAAACTGCATAAGAATATCTTCTTTCGTGTCGCCTTCGGCCAGGAATTCCAGTACGCTTTGCACCGTGATACGCTTGCCACGAAATGTTGGCTTGCCGTTGCAGATATCTGGATTGATAGTAATTCGGTTATTGAGTGTTGTCATAGCTGTGTACTTTCGATGTTTGGCTGATTCCATATAGCATAATGGTTTCCATATACCATAATAACGAAAGAAAACTGAAAATTAGCTTAGGTTAGACTCGATTTTGGCACGGCTTCGCCGTCGTCAGTCACATTTTCGTGGCTGAGAAAGATTCTGATTGAACTGTATTAGAATCGATATGTTCCGTAATTAGAGAAGATAGAGTACGTTGTTACGTCAATTATCGAAGAGTCTTTGAGTTGTTTTATTTGCTATACTTTGAGCAAGAAAATAACTCGATTTGGATGAGAACAATACGTGATGTATCAAAATTTAGCTGTTATGCTAGTAAATAGAGTCTATTCCTGAAATGCACCCTACTATTTCTCTTTTCCCCGTATCTAAACCCAAAATTAAGCTCTCGAATATTGTGTAACTATTTATTTCAACCTTTCTAATTACCCAGCCAATATAGGCGTCTTTTATTTTTGCAACAACAGGGAATATTTATGCAAATGGTGTATATCGTTAAGAAACGGTTGTGTTAAGGAATACTAATGTTTGTAAATAACGTTTGGGCGGGTGTAGCGGGGTTTTGGGAGAGTTTTGGTGGTGTGGGGTGGTTGTGTGATTTTTTTGTTAAGAATTTGGGTGGGTGGGGAGATTGGTGGAAACCCTATGCCACGGCTGTCATCCCGCACGAGCGAAGTAGGTGCGGGTGTATACTTGCATTGTCATCCCGCACGAGCGAAG
>JAIUMT010000125.1 GCA_022565415.1 Balneolales bacterium
ACTTATGTAACCCTGGCCGATGTTGGAATCGCGTTCATGGCCGGGTTTTTAATAATACCCGCGATGTATGTCGCGCAGGCTAGCGGTGTTGCGATATTTGACGCTGATGGAAACCTTTTTGCAAGCACCACTTTGGTATTTAATGTATTGCCTGAAATGTTTCATAACATGGGTGGAATAGGTCTCCTGGCCGGCGTTATGTTTTTTATTCTGTTAGGAATGGCTGCCCTCACCTCAACCATTTCTCTGCTGGAGGTTCCGGTTGCTTACATGATTGATGAGCATAACTATAGCCGAAAGCGTGCCGCCTGGACAATCGGTGGAATTATCATGGTACTTTCTGTAATTGTATCGTTTTACATCGGACTAATTGATGTATTAATCATGATTTTCAATAACATTGGTTTGCCCCTAGGCGGATTGATGATCTGTGTGGTTGTGGGTTATTTCTGGAAAGATGAAAGTGCACTTCTTGAGATCAAAAAAGGATACGAAAACGTCGAAAACTCATGGTTCGCACCGGTTTGGACATTTTTCATCAAATTTATCTGTCCGGCTTTGATTGGTTTGGTTTTTGTCTCAACCCTGTACAATTTGTTCTTCTAAATCAGTCAAAAGTGTATTTTAGCGCCCAAAGAAAACGATTGGGTGTTGTTATACAGGTCTATGAACAGTATTTTTGATAGTTATTTTTAAACGTTTACTTATTTAATTATATGCCAAAGATTTCTACCTCGGACTTTAAAAACGGTTTGAATATCATGATGAACAATGATATTTACACCATTATCGAGTTTCTTCATGTTAAGCCTGGAAAAGGCGGGGCCTTTGTTCGATCGAAACTCAGAGGCGTGACGAATGGAAAAGTCCTCGATAAAACGTTTCGTGCCGGAGAATCAATGGAATCGGTTCGGGTTGAGCGTCATCCCTATCAATATCTTTACAACGATGGCGAAATTTACCATTTCATGCATGAGCAAACCTACGAGCAAATCGGTTTGAACTCAGCTCAGGTTGCTAAACCAGAGTTTATGAAAGAAAGCGAAATTGTGACTATTGTTATTAACGCTGATACTGAGAAAGTTTTGTTTACCGAACTTCCAGACCATGTTGTTTTGGAAGTAGCAGAAACTGAGCCTGGTATGAAAGGCGATACTGCAACAGGAGCTACAAAGCCTGCCACAATGGAATCGGGTGCTTCACTTCAGGTGCCATTGTTTATTAATCAGGGCGACAAATTACGAGTTGATTCACGAACGGGTTCTTATATAGAGCGCGTTAAATCATAAAAACCTATTGAATTATGGATTTAAAACAGATTAAAAGTCTTCTGAACCTGATTTCAGAAAGCGATGTAAACGAAGTATATATCGAAGAAGGCGATTTCAAAATTAAAATCAAGAAACAGTCTGATACTATACAACAGATGGGGCAACCTCAGTACGTTTCACAGGCGCCTCAAACAGTTGAAATAGCTGCGCAGAAACCTGCTTCTAGCCCATCGTCGGCTCCAGCTCCCGAAACACCAGCTCCAACGCCAAAATCGTCGGCTGATGTTATCAAATCACCTATTGTTGGTACCTTTTACGACTCTCCTTCGCCAGAAGACAAAGCATTCGTTAGTGTAGGCGATACCATTGCTAAGGGCGATACGCTTTGCATCATTGAAGCAATGAAAATTATGAACGAAATCAATGCTGAAGTATCTGGCAAAATTACCAAGGTATTGGTCAGTAATTCGCAACCGGTTGAGTACGATCAACCATTATTTGAAATTGAGCCCGCTTAAGGACTATGTTTAAAAAAATCCTGATTGCTAACCGTGGTGAAATTGCCTTGCGCATTATCCGTACTTGTAAAGAGATGGGCATCAAAACGGTAGCTGTTTACTCCACCGCAGACGCCAATAGCTTACATGTAAAATTCGCAGACGAGGCCGTATGCATTGGTCCTGCCGTATCACGTGAATCATATCTGAAAATTCCACGGCTTCTGGCAGCTGCAGAAATTACTAACGCTGAGGCAATTCACCCCGGATATGGGTTTCTTGCTGAAAATGCTGAGTTTTCCCGAATCTGCTCTGAACATAACATCAAATTTATCGGTCCTTCTCCGGAAATGATCGATACCATGGGTAACAAATCCAGAGCTAAAGAGAACATGATTAAGTACGGGGTTCCAGTGGTACCCGGTAGCGAGGGAATCATTAAGGAATTTAAGCACGGTCAGAAAGTTGCTGAGGAAACCGGATATCCGGTTATCATTAAAGCTTCTGCAGGCGGTGGCGGACGTGGAATGCGTATTGTGCGTGATGCATCTGACTTTAAAAAACAGTTTGATGCTGCAACTTCAGAAGCAGGTGCCGCTTTCGGTAACCCGGATGTTTACATCGAGAAGTTTATTGAAGAGCCTCGACATGTTGAAATCCAAATTCTTGGTGATCAACACGGCTATATTACTCACCTCGGTGAACGTGATTGTTCAATGCAACGACGTCATCAGAAAATCCTCGAAGAATCACCTTCACCTGCTGTGGATGAAGCTTTACGCGAGAAAATGGGTCAGGCAGCTATCCGGGCAGCACAAACCGTTCAGTACGAAGGAGCAGGAACAGTTGAGTTTTTGCTAGATAAGTATGGTGAGTTCTATTTCATGGAAATGAACACACGTATCCAGGTCGAACACCCTGTTACTGAAGAAGTTACCGGCTACGATTTAATTCGTTCACAAATTGAAATCGCCGCAGGTATACCCCTCCGCCGCAAAGCCCTGAAAATGCGCGGACATTCCATCGAATGCCGTATTAATGCCGAAGATCTAGCTCACGGTTTCAGGCCGAGTGCAGGGAAAATCACGGTGTTTCATCCGCCAGGAGGCCATTCTGTACGGGTTGATACTCACGTATATTCCGGTTATGTCGTACCCCCGAACTACGATTCTATGATTGCGAAACTGATTGTTAGCGCCCCAACTCGCCAGGAAGCAATTGCAAGAATGTATCGCGCGCTCGGGGAGTTCATTATTGAGGGCGTCAAAACAACAATCCCTTACCACAAACAGCTTCTCCAAGACGAAAATTTCATTGCTGGTGAGTTCAACACCGGCTATCTTGAGAAAGTGTTTAAATTCAATCCGGAGTTAAATTAATGTCCTACCCAGCTGAACTTAAGTACACAAAAGAGCACGAATGGATTCGAGATAATGGTGACGGCACCGCAACAATCGGTATTACTGAATTTGCTCAAGGTGAATTGGGTGATATCGTTTACGTTGACATCGATACAGTAGGCGAAACCATCGACCAAGATGCCATTTTTGGCACAATCGAAGCTGTTAAGACCGTATCAGATCTATTTTTGCCTGTAGAAGGTGAAATTCTGGAAGTTAATGCCGCACTCGAAGATCAGCCCGAACTGGTTAATAGTGACCCATACGGCGAGGGCTGGTTGGTTAAAGTGAAATTGGCAAACGCTTCCCAGATTGCCGACTTGCTTGACTCAGAAGCATATCAAGATATCATCGCTTAATTCTTTCTCTTTTATAATTTTCTTATGCATTTCCAACACCCGGAGTGGGTTCTGATTCTGGATTACGGTTCTCAGTACACACAACTCATTGCTCGCCGCGTGCGGGAATTACAAGTTTACTGTGAAATACACCCGTTCAATGCAGATTTAACTGCTTTCGACGACAACCCTCCTTCTGGTGTAATCTTATCGGGCGGACCAATGTCTGTGAACGATAATGATGCTCCCTATCTGAATACATCTGTTTTCGATTGGGAAGTGCCAGTTCTTGGTGTTTGTTACGGACTTCAAATAATTGCCCATACCGCGATACCGAATAGTGTTGAAAAAGCCAGTAAGCGTGAGTTTGGTCGTGCGGAACTAATAATCGACATCGAGAACGATCTTTTCACCGGCATCAAAAATACAACTATTGTATGGATGAGTCATGGTGATCACCTCAAGCAGTTGCCGCCTGACTATACTATTCTAGCCCATACGTCAAATGCGCCGGTTGCAGCAGTCAAGCACAAATCCAAACCAATTTATGGTGTTCAGTTTCATCCGGAAGTAGTTCACACCAGCGACGGAAAGTTATTGATATCCAACTTTATTCGAATTATTTGTAATCTCGGCGCGACATGGACTCCCATGTCGTTTATCGAGTCTACTATTGAAGAAGTTCGGAAAAATGTTGGCAATGAGCGGGTTATTTGTGGTTTATCGGGTGGAGTTGATTCTACTGTTACAGCAGTATTGCTTCATAAGGCGCTCGGAGACCAGTTACTTTGCGTTTTTGTTGATAATGGCCTGCTTCGAAAAAATGAATTTGAAACGGTACTGGCTCTTTACAAGCGTGATCTGAAACTACCAGTTAAGGGTGTTGATGCAAGCGAACTATTTCTGGACAGACTAGCCGGAGTTACCGATCCGGAAGCGAAACGTAAAGTTATTGGAAACACCTTTATTGATGTCTTTGATAAAGCGATAAGCAAGGAGGAAGGATTCAAATGGCTCGCACAAGGTACGCTCTACCCTGATGTAATTGAGAGTGTTTCGTTTAAGGGTCCTTCTGCGACTATTAAATCTCACCACAATGTTGGCGGACTTCCTGAGAAAATGAACCTGAGTCTGCTCGAGCCAATGCGCGAGCTTTTCAAAGATGAAGTTCGTGAAGTTGGTCGTGAACTCGGAATTCCAGAGCATTTTATTGAACGTCATCCATTTCCAGGCCCCGGACTTGGAATTCGGGTAATATCAGATCTCACAAAAGAAAAGCTAGACTTACTTCGTGAAGCCGATGCCATTTTTATTGAAGAATTGAAAACCTCAGGCTTGTATAAAGAAACGTGGCAGGCATTTGCGGTTCTGCTTCCTGTACAAAGTGTGGGTGTAATGGGCGACGAGCGAACGTACGAATTTACTGCTGCTTTACGCGCAGTAACTAGTGTCGACGGCATGACTGCGGATTGGGCACATTTACCGTACGAATTTCTTGCCCGTGTATCGAATCGGATCATCAATGAAGTACGCGGAATTAATCGCGTGGTATACGATATTAGCTCGAAACCACCGGCCACTATCGAATGGGAATAAATCCATCCGGGCAATGGATTTACTGTGTACACGTTTTAATTGCATGAATAACTTGCACAACAATCCAATGAAGAAATACATCCGCCTTAGTTTTCTCGTAGTAATATTTTTCGCGGCAGGTAGCATTAATTCTGCTGTAGCAAATGGTATGCTATCCTCAGCTCACGCGAGTTCACCGGCGAATGAGGAACTGCAGCAAAATGACCTGCAACGTGGTATGTCAGAGTATCAATCACACAATTACCAACGTGCTATTGAAATTCTTACTGACATTGATCAACCTATCGCCCGTCTGTTTCTAGCTAAATCGTATTACGGTGCAGGTAATTTTAGCAAAGCTATCGAAGTTGCTTCGCCTCTATCTCAGCGTCCTCCAATTCAAATAGCCAACGAAGCGCAATTTACCCGCGCCTTGTCGCATTATCAGCGCAAAGAATACTCCGTCTCGCTGGATTTGCTTTACTTCCTCGGAAGCGATGCAGTTGATGTATCCCTCAGAGAAGACGCCAAAGAACTATACTCAAGTATAGTCGATTATCTCTCGGTTAATCAGCGAATTAATGTTTTGCGCAACAATCGGAATATCAATATTAAGACTGATGTCATTAAAGATGAATTTCTTGGTCGTTACACATCTGGTCAGGCATTAGATTTTATTAGAGACTACGAGCGAATCACAAATGGGCAGTCGACTGATCAGGTCCGAAATGTAGCGCAATCGTTGCCCGAAAGCCCTGTTGAGTTACCCGATTTGAGCAATATTCCACACGGTACAGTTTATAGAATCGGTGTCATTTTGCCTGGATTTGAGGATAATGACTCCGATCGCATGGTGTCTTCGGGAATTTACGGCGGACTAATGCTAGCTGCAGATGCTTTTAACAGAGCAAATTCAGACACAAAAGTTAAACTAATTTTTAAAGATTCGGAGCAGTATTCTTCGCGAATGGGTAATATTGTTAATGAATTGGTTGAAGAAGAATTTGTTGATGTTATAATTGGTCCATTGTTTTCAGAACAAGTAGCGCAGCTATCTGGATTGGTCGACAGACGTTCGATACCATTGTTCGCTCCCCTAGCCAATACTATAACAGTGTCGGATGATAACCGTTATGTATTTCAGATTAATCCGTCGTTCGAAGCACGTGGCCGGCAATTTGCTCAGTTTGCTGTTCGCGACCACGGTGCAAACAGAGTGGGAATTATTTCAGAACGAGGCTCTTATAGTGAAACCGAAGCCACCGCATTTAAGAATGAGGTCGAAAGGCTTGGTGGCGAGGTCGTTCATTTCTTCAATGAAGACTTCACAGCCAGAGGTTTATCTGTCGGACACCTTATGCCTTGGTTTGCTAATAACCAAGACTTAATTCAGGATACTATAAATTACAGAGCAGAATCACTGGATGCCGTCTTTTTATCATTTAGCAGTGACGTAGCCGAAACATTATTAGATCTTACATTAACCGGACTCGAAGCGTTCAATCCAGATTATATGGTCATCAGTAATGAAACAATGACGTATCTGGACCATTCGTTAAATCGAATTCGTCGGCTAAATATGATTTATGCCGATACATATTTCCTGAATGAAGGCGACGAAATAGCGATTAACTTCAGATACGATTACCAAAACCGAACCGGTGCCGAACCCTCGATTTTTTCACATGTCGGATACGACATTGGCATGTACTACCTTTCTTTGATTAATGCGGTCGGAAATCCAGACAACCTCCGCGATTATATTCATTTAATTGAGCCATTTGATGGCATTGCCACTACAATCTACTTTGGCGACGAACAGATGAATAAATCACTTCAATACTTCAAGCTTACCACAGAGGGAACTGTTAAAATCACGGATAGTCCGAACCGCGAGATTTTTGATGCTAAATCTGATGAAGATTTCGAGGAATTCTAGTGGCTGGTCCCTCAGGATGCCTCTTGAGTCTGACTATTTTGCTCTTCTCTTTCTCGCTGTTCTCTTAATCGATGTTGTTCGCTTATCCAGGCTGACCAGCGCCTGCTTTCACGTAGGTGATCTTGGAAATCGGTTGTGAAAGTATGATAACCAGTTCCAGGCGCTGCGACCATAAAAAGGTAGTCGTGGTTTTCTGGAAAAAGAGCGGCTTGAATTGATGTAATCCTTGGATTGTTTATTGGCCCTGGCGGTAGTCCACGGAAGGTGTATGTGTTATAGGGATGTACAACTCGATAGTCTGAGTTAAAGAGTCTCCTCCTCTCCCCAATGGCATAAACAACAGTCGGATCTGCCTGTAAACGCATTCTGCGGTTTAATCTATTCCAATACAACCCGCTAACTTTAGCTTTTTCGTCGACGTGCCTTACCTCCCATTCAATAATGGATGCAAGGGTAGTAATCTCGTCAATTGTCATACTTAGCTCAGAAGCCCGGTCCATATATGGGTTTGTAACGGCAACGTCGAATTCACGCATCATTCGACGAACAAACTGTTCAGGTGTAGTTGTCCAGTACATTTCATACGAATTAGGCAACATCCGACCAATTAAGTGATGTTCTTCAATGCCCAAATCGGCGAGCAAGACCGAGTCTTTCATAGATTCAATCAATTCGTCGCTGGTAAATAAAAACTGATTTGCTACCCTCAGTGCGAATCGGTCGAACTCCATTCCGCCGCCTATGCGTACCATGAACGGGTCTTGTTCACCCCTGCTTAGCCTGGATAGAAATTGGTTATACGATGAATGTGGACCCAACTCGTAACGCCCTGGACGAAATGAAGACCATCCTTTGATTCCGGCCACCCACATCAATTCATCCGAATCAAACTCAATTTCGTACTCGGATAGAATGGGGATAAGGTCATCTAAACTCCCTCCTTCGGACAAGAAGAGAATCTCGTTGTTTGATTTTATAGCAAAAGGTGATTCCAACCTGTTATAACGGTCTAAAAAAACCATCATAAAAGCCAAAATAAATACAGAAAAGGCAATAATGTAATTGGAAGCGTTGTTCATAGAGTCTTTGTCGGTCGATTTAAAACTGTTTACTTTCAAGAACAGACCACGTGATGTTACCATTCTCTACTGTGAAGCTCAGTAACATTGCACCGGTAATATGTCCGTCTTCGAAAGATGCAAAAGCCCACTGACCTGGCAAAATTGTGATATCGTCTGGGCTAAAAATCCGCATTGATCCACCCAGAACACCATCAATGATGATTATTTCAGGTTTGGACATTAGATCGTCTTTAAGTTCCTGGATTGGATCATGAAGTCCGGCGGCTTGCAGCTCGCGAATTTCCCATCTTGCCAGCATGATGTCGTTATCAGATTGTCCGTTAGCAGTTTGAGTACTCGCATCACTTTGAGTGCGCGTCGCATCAAGTATTCGTTCGGCATCGGTTAAGACCGAATCAATTTGAATTAGTTGTTCATTTTGAGCTTC
>JAIUMT010000126.1 GCA_022565415.1 Balneolales bacterium
ATCTTGTGTTGTCGGATGGTGTCGGTATACAATACCGGCGCTTATTGCGAACGAGGCGTCTTCGGTGCGGTCACTGTCCCAGTCGTACATCCAAGTTGCTGGAGTCGGATCGTAGGTTATCAAAAACTCACCAGCTACGGTTTCGCGGTGAGAGCGAACAACGAAGGGATCGTCGAGTATGTTTCTTGGTCGGCCAGGTGCCGCTACATCTGCCGGAATCGGTCCTTCAATGGGCTGTTGCCACAAGAAATTCGGCGCGAACTGGAAGTTGCCCACGGCGAATGTGAATCCTGTTAGGAAATTGTACTGATTTCCACTGCCGCTGTCTTTTAGTCTCCATCCTGTGAAGGTGAGGGTCTGATCTGCTCCGCCATTGGCTACAAGTCCCATCACTGCCGACTGACCATACCAGTTGAACCGTCCTCCGGTGTAGGTGAGCTTTAGTTTACCACCCCAGTTGTCGTCTGGGCCAATTTCGTCGGTGTATACATCCATGCTGCCATCTTCATTTTCTCTGGCAAGTTGAAATTCCCGGCCATTTAGTGGCTGACCGGCCCAAATTCCGCCTAATTCGACGCCGAGTTTACCAAAGTCGCGCTCTACGTGGAGTGCTAGTCGGCGGGTTTGGGGCTGAGGAACCGCGAATGAACTCTGGGTTACGCCCTGGCGATCGATATCTTCGTGGAAAATCCCGGTGATGCCGTATCTCCCTACATTGCGGGTGTATTTGACTAAGACAGCTGGGTTGGCACCCCACCAAAGCTGAGGACCAAATGCCAATTTTAGTCCGCGGAGGTCTCGTTTACCTTCGGCTTCAAATCCGAATGGAGCGACTCCATTGTATATATCGATCTGAGGACCGTAGTTCGCCTCGGGATATAATCCGAAGAAATCGCCTTCGTAACCCCAGTGGTAACGTCCAGTACGGTAAAATCCTTCTAGATTGAACCATCGGTGGTTCCAGTTATAACTGGCTTTGTAAACTTGCACACGGTTAATTGATTGCACATTCACAGGACCGTTCATTCCGTCGAGATCAACAGGACGACCACGGTTTTCATAGAAAATTTCATCAATCGGGTTTTGCGCAACATTGCCAAGCACGTTGAGTTCCACATTTGCCCGAACATTGTTTGATGGATTGGCCTCAACACCGATATAAAACGACTGCATGTGATCGAATCCGAGTTCATTCGGATATGACAAGTTCATGGGATCGGCCTCATCAGGCGTTGTGATTAGGCTTCCACCTGTGTTAAACGTAGAAAATTGAGCAGAAAAACGGCTTAATCTGATGGTTTCGCTGCTTCCGCCCCCAAGTGCTGCTTTGTCACCGCGCGCTTGCAGATAAGCACCGGTTAGAGAGATTGATTCGAAGTGCGCGTGCAGATCACTGGCGGTTGTTCCGGGTGCATATGGATCAAATTGATGGGCTTTTTGAAGTACATAGTAAGCGGCACGTGGATAGAGGCTGTATAGTCCGGCTGCGTTGGTCGGACCCTTAGCAGTAATCCCGAACCACTCTTCGTTCATGTTATTTTCGCCCTCAACATAGTCGAATTCGTATCCGCCGTTTGCCCACGATGCGTTTGTGTTGTGAACATCCAGGTCAACTGTCTGACCATATTTCCACCAGCCATCGCTAAACTGAAATGTGAATCCGCCGATTGAGTTGTTTGCTTTGCCCATTCCGGCAGCATTTTCATAGATCTCGCGCCAGTTACCGTGCTTGTAGTAGGCCTGAGCACGTTGATCTTCCTGATTTGTGCGGGCGTTGAAAGCATCTGAGCCAAATTCAGTTAAAAGAACAGGTTTACCATACTCATCGCGAACGCGATCGTAGAGATCGGTGAACGATATCCCGCGGTATGTGTTCGTTCCGAAAATGTCGAGGTCTGGAGCTTCTTCAACAATGAGGTCCATGAATAACAAATCACCATTCGCCATGGCTATTGGGTGATTTGGATCGATTTCTTTCATAGCAACTGCTGCTTCGTTGAACAACCGATACATGTATCGAGCGCGTATGGTAGATTGTCGGTCGACAACTGGTATATCTTCGGTTTCAGCACCGCCCCAGAAAAGTCCGTAGTTGTTCTCGTTTCCAAGGAGGTAAAGCAAGAGTCCGCGAGTGTCTTTGTAGTCACGGGCTAACTCCGTTACCTCCCTCATTAGAAGGTCAATCACTCTGGAATCGGAATATTCCGTATTTGGAACCCAGACTCCATCCAGCGACAGTCCGTAACGTCCGAATGAGTGGTTCAGCATTGTATAAATGCCATAGTTATCGTAGATGTACTCGATCCATTCTTTCGGTATGCCCGTGTAAACACGAATAGCGTTAACATTCATGTTTTGAAGAAGCCCCATTTCGTAGTCGAGTGCATCTTTAATTAATTCAGGCGACTGTTCCCATATACTATAGTTGTAATTGGTACCAATGGGGAAGTAATCCCAGTTCATACCATTGATCATCAAAGGCTCACCTCCGACAAGCAACTTCCACCCATCTTCGCTTTCGGCAACAACAACTCTGTCGGCCTGGGCATTGGCTGTGCTTGTGAAGCCAATCACGAAAACGAATAGCGTTAATAACAGTATGGTTCTCTTCTTTTTCATATAACTAAAATTTTTGAACTATGACGGTAAGTGCTGACCACTTTATGCAAATTTTGCATTGATGAAGGCAAAAAATATTTAACTCTTGCACATGGTAATGATAAACATGAGGTTTAGCAATATATATAATGTATATACACAGGCCTAAAAAAGCGCTTTTTAGAGCACTCGCAACCCCTTAACTCGTTGGCAACACACAAAGTATCGAAAAGCGCTTCCAGAAATTTCCCTGCAAGTTTTTTTTACGGTGTATATAGAATTTATATGAGCTACAGGCCTTTATGTACTGTTTAGAAGACCCTTTCTTTGTAAAAGAAATGTTTAATGAGTAGCTTATTCAAACCCGTTTATCATTTTTATGCAAAATTTTGCACCAACATGAAAAGTAAAACTCTAACAAAAGTAACCTTAAAGGATATTGCCGAGGATACCGGACTGTCAATATCAACGGTCTCAAGGGCTTTGGCCCGAATCGGAAAGATCAGTGACAAAAATGAAAAGCGAATTTTTGATAGCGCTCATCGGCTTGGCTATCCGATCAAGCATTTCAACACCCCGCTTGAGCTTCGAAAAAATATATTCATCGCTTTAATTACCAGTTTTCAAACGGGTGAGTTTTATTCCTCTCTTTTTGATGGCTTCAATGCCGCGACCAAAGACACCAATGCAAATATTGCGCTCATCAATGTACCCGACGCTCCATTTAGTGAAATTGACCTTATTCACCAACTTCAGCAAGCAAAGTTTGATGCCGCCGTTGTGTTTCTCCCACATTTCGATCAGTCTGATTACACACAGTTAATTGAAAGAACAGACCCAAATTTTCCAATCATTTCAGTGGCCCATATTACGAGTCCGGTTATGGACACGATAACCTTTGACAACTACGGGGGCGGATATTCGGTTGGGAATCATTTCTTAAACAAAGGCTACAAAAAACTCGGAATTATTAACGGTCCGTCGAATAAATCGGAAGCCATGCTTCGCAAGAACGGATTTCTCGATTTTATCGATTCAAATGATGACCTCTCGCTGGTTTGGCAGTACGATGGAGATTACGATCCGAAGGCTGGAAACGACGCCTACACTCACTACAAAAATGCCGAAATCAAGCCAGAGGCCATTTTTTGCAGTAACGATGCTATGGCTGTCGGACTAATGCATACAGCTCTCCGAGACGGAAAGAAAATCCCCGAGGATTTCGCCGTAGTTGGTTACGACGACCTGCCGATTTGTCAATATCATACCCCGACAATCAGTTCGGTTCACACACCATATGAAGTTCTTGGAATGAAATCGATCGAATATCTTCTGGAAAGGCTAAAACATAACAACAATTTCGAACATGGTGGATTCACGAGCCTAATCCCGATTTCGCTCAAGGTGCGCGAAAGCACAGAGGGATTTGAATAAAAGTAGTTTAGACTGTGTAGATGGGCTTACGGTTTTGATCGATGTCATTTTTAGACCAATATCGGTTGTTTGAGACAGATTACCATGCCTAAATGGTTTTATTATTCTCAAATAGGCGTTATAGCGCTGCGAATGAGTAACTCATAGAGTCACACGAAAAAAATTGCATGGTTTTATAGTGCCAAAACCCTATCGCTTACTAATTTTATTCATCGTGATAGCTCGCTGCATAGTCGACTTGAACCGCTTGATATCCGGATTCCGCTTACGCGCATGCTTGCTGCTCACCCCGGAATTAACTCTTTTTCGCCACAAATTGAAACTACTGCGCTTCAACTCTCTGCGCATCAAAGCGATAACATCAGCCTCAGAAAACCCAAACTGAATCTCAATCGCCTCAAACGGCGTTCTGTCCTCCCATGCCATTTCAATAATTCTGTCGACATCGTGCCGATCTAGTATATTTTCTGATTCAGTTGCTGACATATTTAGTGCTTTTTTCTGTCTGAGGTTGACGTTGACGTATTCAAGTGGTATATCAAAACACATAATTCTGCCAGTTCGTTTGCCAAAAGTTAAATCGATCTTGCGCAACGAATACCCAGACCAATCGTACATTGAACAGTAACTACATACAGTTGCATTCGCATTTTCCGACCGCAACCACTTGAATTTGAATCGACATATTGGTCTACGCAGGTAGTTTTTCCCATAATCTGCGTATCATCAACTGCATCAAAACCTAAAATATTACTAAATGTACATTTTCAAACCAGATAACATATGGTGCACTGCATATCGCATCGAGAAAGACCTCGGTTTTTGCGGCACTATCAAGCACAATATGTGGAGTAGCATCTATTCTATCGTCATCGATAACGAAGAGGTTATCATCAAAAAGCGAAAGTGGTATTCCAACGATAAAATTATGCTTCAGAATGGTGTACAGGTGGGAAAAGCTACATTTAAGACGTTCAAGTTTCGCCCAACTATTCAAGTTGAGTACAAAGACAGGCTTTTTGAGTTGAAGTCGCAGGGCGGATGGGGATGTACGTTCGACCTTTTTCTGAGCGGAAGTGAAAAGCCAATAGGTAGCATTAAACGTAGCGGAATCTTTACGAAATCGTACGAAACTAGCTTGCCCGACCAGGTTGAGCTATGGTTTCAGGCGGTTTTGGTCGGATTACTGATTTCGTTGGCGTCGCAACAAGCCGCGGCTGTTGGTGCTGGATGACACTAAGGTAGCTCGCACAATTAGTCGCAATCAATAAACCAAAGGCACAGTAATGACTCGGTTTTAGCAAAATAATCATCGAGGTTGCGTCAAAAACGAGAGCTACTATTGATGCAGAATTTTCAAAATCTCGATCATCCTTTAAAAAGCTGATTTATAACCAAGTCGCGACTATAAAAAAAGCCGACCCGGATTAACCCTCCGAGTCGGCTTTCGCATTTTCTTGAAATCAGATTTTTAAACCAGATCGAATCGATCTAGGTTCATCACCTTATTCCACACGGCAACGAAGTCTTTCACAAACTTCTGCTCACCATCTTTGCAACCATAAACCTCGGCGATACCGCGAAGTTCAGAGTTCGATCCGAAAATCAAATCAACCCGAGTTGCAGTCCATTTCACTTCACCGGTTTTGCGGTCACGACCTTCGAAAACATCATCTGAACCGGCCATTCCTTTCCAGGTTGTGCCCAAATCCAGCAAATTCACGAAGAAATCGTTAGTTAAAGTCTCCGGACGATCCGTAAAAACACCAAATTTCGATCTGTCGTAGTTGGCGTTCAGCACGCGCAGTCCACCAACCAACGCCGTCATTTCCGGAGCAGTTAGGGTCATCAATTGAGCTTTATCAACCAGCATTTCTTCGGCAGAAACGGTGTATTTGGTTTTGAGGTAGTTGCGGAATCCATCAGCAATCGGTTCGAGCACAGCAAATGAATCCACATCTGTTTGCTCTTGCGACGCGTCGGTACGACCCGGAGTAAACGGGACAACCACATCTTGCCCGGCAGCTTTGGCTGCTTTTTCTACAGCTGCACAACCGGCCAATACAATCACATCAGCAAGTGAAATTGCTTTTCCATCCGTTTGAGCGGAGTTGAATTCGTTTTGAATCCCTTCAAGCACGTTTAGCACTTTCGAAAGCTGGGCCGGATTGTTCACTTCCCAGTTTCTGTGCGGCTCGAGGCGGATTCGCGCGCCATTCGCGCCACCACGCTTGTCTGATCCTCGGAAGGTCGAAGCCGACGCCCAGGCCACAGACACAAGCTGCGCCACGCTTAGTTCCGAAGCCAAAATGGTGCTCTTAAGCGACGCAATGTCACTTTCATCAACCAACTTATGCGTTACAGCCGGAACCGGATCTTGCCAAATAAGTTCTTCTTTGGGCACTTCTGGTCCGAGGTAGCGCGCAATCGGTCCCATATCGCGGTGCGTCAACTTGAACCACGCACGTGCAAACGCATCCGCAAACTGGTCTGGATTTTCATGAAAACGTCGGGAAATTTTCTCGTATGCCGGATCTACTTTCAGCGAAAGATCGGTGGTTAACATGAACGGAGCATGCTTTTTCGAAGGATCATGCGCATCGGGAACGGTTCCCGCACCTGCATCACCTTTTGGCTTCCACTGATGTGCACCCGCCGGAGATTTCGTTAGCTCCCAATCGAATCCGAAGAGGTTTTCGAAGTAGTTGTTACTCCACTGAATTGGGGTGGTTGTCCAGGCTCCTTCAAGACCACTTGTGATGGTGTCTTTACCATGACCACTTCCTAGTGTGTTTTTCCAACCCTGACTTTGTTCCTCGATTCCGGCACCTGCTGGTTCCGAGCCAATATATTTTTCTGGATCTGCAGCGCCGTGCGTTTTCCCGAACGTGTGCCCACCGGCAATAAGCGCAACAGTTTCTTCATCATTCATCGCCATACGAGCGAATGTTTCGCGAATATCTTTGGCTGCAGCTAACGGATCCGGGTTGCCATTTGGCCCTTCCGGATTCACGTAAATAAGTCCCATTTGCACCGCCGCGAGCGGATTTTCGAGCTCACGATCGCCAGAATAGCGCTCGTCGCCCAACCATTCCTTCTCAGAACCCCAATACACATCCTGCTCAGGCTCCCAAACATCCTCGCGTCCACCGGCAAAACCAAATGTCTTGAATCCCATCGATTCGAGCGCACAGTTTCCGGCTAAAATCATGAGATCGGCCCAGGATATTTTCTTGCCATATTTTTGCTTGATTGGCCACAGCAGAAGGCGGGCTTTGTCGAGGTTAGCGTTATCGGGCCAGCTGTTGAGGGGAGCAAAACGCTGAGATCCGGATCCAGCGCCACCACGTCCGTCTGCAATTCGATAGGTTCCGGCACTGTGCCAGGCCATCCGGATGAAAAGCGGTCCATAATGACCGTAATCTGCTGGCCACCAGTCCTGAGAATCGGTCATCACTTCGTAAAGATCCTTTTTCAAGGCCTCTAAATCGAGCGATTTGAACTCCTCAGCATAGTCAAACGATTCTTCCATCGGATTTGAAAGTGCCGAGTTTTGTCGTAAAATATTTAGCTTCAACTGGTTCGGCCACCAATCACGGTTGGCAGGACCAGCACCGGCAACATTCTTTTTTTTATCGAATCCGAAAGGGCATTTTCCACCGCCGTTGTTCACGGAATAGCTGGATTGCTCTTCGTTTATGTCTTTAATAGTGCTTTTGTTATCCATTATAATAGAGTCGTTTTAATAATTTGTAATTAGATGGTCGTAAACTACAAAAAGGGTTCTTTAAAAGATGTCAATCTTGGTATAAAGTTGGGATCATCAATAGCCCGCAGCCTGACCATCCACGCGCGACTCGGATGCCCCAAAGTAGACTCCCTTCTCGTGGTCGAACAAAATGCCCTGATAACGCCCATAAAATCCGCCTCCGATCTGAACATTATGCCCTCGCGACC
This sequence comes from Balneolales bacterium, assembly GCA_022565415.1. GTDB lineage: Bacteria > Bacteroidota > Rhodothermia > Balneolales > HLUCCA01 > HLUCCA01. The sequence goes on from JAIUMT010000126.1 coordinate 7,990, forward strand.
GCAATCCGCGCACAATTTGATAATCAATATTCGATTCAATCTGAACCCGTCCTCCATCCGTTAGCATTTCTTCAAAACCATCGATTGGCTCGGTCGATCCGGTATGCAACCAGCGCAACGCATCACCCGCCTCCTGAATATTCATCCCGAAATCGATCACATTCGTCAACACGCTCACATGACCCATGGGCTGATATTCCCCGCCCATAACTCCGTAGGTGAACCAGGGCTTGCCATCTTTCGTCGCGAAACCGGGGATAATCGTGTGGAACGGACGCTTTCCGGGAGCATAGACGTTCGGATGATCCGGATCCATAGAGAACAATTCACCACGATTCTGGAAGCTGAATCCGGTGCCTGGAACCACAAATCCGGTTCCCATCCCACGAAAATTGCTCTGAATCATCGACACCATATTCCCGTGTTTGTCGTCCGTTGTGAGGTAAATCGTGCCTCCGTGCTTGAGTCCGTGAACGCCCGA
>JAIUMT010000127.1 GCA_022565415.1 Balneolales bacterium
GGATTAGGCGAAGAACATCTGGCCGTTATTAAACATAGTTTGTCCAATAGGTTTAAGTTGGATGTTGAGTTTATTGAGCCTCGAATTCCATATCGTGAGACCATCACGAAACCAGTTAAAACCAGCTATAAGCATAAAAAGCAGTCGGGGGGTGCCGGACAATACGGCGAAGTTCACATGCTTGTAGAGCCGTGGTTCGAAGATATGCCACCTCCGCCAGAAATTACTGTTCGGGATATACAAGTCCACGAGCTGCCTTGGGGAGGGAAATTTATATTTCAGAATTGTATAGTTGGAGGGGTAATCGATAACCGATTCATGCCTGCCATCACGAAAGGAATAATGGATAAACTGGAGAATGGTCCGTTGTCGGGTTGTCGAGCCAGAGACATTCGTGTTTCGGTGTTCGATGGTTCAATGCACTCGGTCGATTCGAACGAAGCTGCTTTCAAAACAGCCGGTATGATGGCTTTTAAGAAGGCATTTCTTGACGCTGCTCCGCAGTTGTTGGAGCCCATCTACAATGTCAATGTTTTGGTGCCATCGGAGTTTATGGGCGATGTAATGGGCGATTTATCGACCCGCAGAGGACAAATTCAGGGAATGGACTCCGAAGGATCGCTTCAGACTATTCATGCCAGAGTACCTCTGTCTGAAATGAATCGATATTATACCCAGCTCAAATCCATGACGCAGGGGCGGGCAAATTATTCGATGGAATATGCTGAGTATGCTCCAGTACCACGCGACGTTCAAGAACGCGTGATGAAAGAAACGTTAGCCCTCGAAGCTGAAGCTTAATCTTTGTTAGGGTAAAATCGGGCACTGTTACTTTCGGGTGGCAGTGCCTATTTATTCAAAACTGGTTCTAGGCTCAATACCAGCACGTGTAAACGGTGGAGTCGGTGTAACAGGAGACAGACGAGGAACAAGCTCAGATTCTGGGCGTTGAGGTCGTCGCTCAGGTGCCCATCGGAAACCCGGAATTTGCATTTGTTCCAGGTCTGGTGACTCGTCGAGGGCTAGTCCGTCCACATTTTCTTCTACCCTCATCCGGTCTACATCGCCATCCTCGAAATAGATATAAATTTTAGATCCACGCACATTAATTGCACCATCCGGATCATCATTGGAGTCTGTGGCATGCAGTAGCAGTTCCGCATTGTCGTAGATGTGAATCTTATCGACCTGGTCATCTTCGAAAAACACAGTTAAGGTTTCCCCGCTCATTTGGTGTAAACGTGCCGTTAGAGAGTCTCTTTGTGCTGCAAAGGGATTGCCAATGGCCTTCAATGTTTCAAGGGTGTCGTTTCGGAGTTGAATGTCGATTTCGTCTCCGTTTAGCTCAATATCTTCGTACCACACCACGGGATTTGTTCTGAGTTCAATCAACTCCAGTTGCTCGTCGTAGCGCGAACCGTCTGATCGAGATGCGTATTTATTCTCCCAGAGTTGAACATCGCCTTGAGCATCGGTGATGTAAAAAGTGTCTATTTTTGTGATGTTGATTTTGTCGGACCAGAGCCAGGTAGTGTCTGATAAATCGGCTGAGACTCGCATCAAAACGGAATTCCCATCAATTAATCGACGCCCTGTAGAGTCTGCCTCAACATAATCCCCTGTTATCCTCGAGCGGTTTTCATCATCTTGGAGGTAGACATTTCCCTATAGCTTGTAATCCTCAGTCGCGCGATTCGTGAACATGCTGTCGGCTTCAATGTACTGAGTTGAGTCGGCTAGTTGTACATTGCCGCGAAAAATGGCGCTGTCGGACTGACTAAAATATACGCCATCGTTAGCCTGAAGCACCCCGTTCTCGTCTTGCATCCAGATGGGGTCGTTGAATAAGGCAATTTCGGTGAGGAAACTGTACAATGCAGTTGCGCTGTAGATGTCGGCGGAGGGGGTTCTGATAATCACATTTCCGGTTAGGGAACTTATTTCAGCGTCGATATCATAGATTACCTTATCTGCCCAGATGGTCTCTCTTTCAGTTTCGATACGAAGATTGCCAAATCCATGAATTTCGCCCAGTTCGATATAGTGCCAGGCACTATCGGCTTCTATTGATACATCTGGTGTTTGAAGTTTCACATTTCCGGTGAGTTTTTGAATGAATCCATCTGCAGACTGTTTACGTTGCTGTCGGTCTGAGCGAATGATGTCTACCAGTGTCTGTGCGTATGAATCCATGGGAATCAAAATCATGAAACCAATTATGATGAATCTAGTGATCATTTGATTTTATTCCCGTTTATTGCGTTCGGTTTCAAGAGTAAATCGACCAGTTACCTGTTCAATTATATAGGTTTCCAGACGATCATCACCAGTTAGGCCATGTCCGGATATGCTGTCTTGTGGGGTTATTATTGTGACAAACGTATCGGTTTCGATAGACCTATCGTACTGAAACCAAGTTAGCTCTTCGGTGCGTAAAGTCTGATCATTGTTTGTTTTAACAACAACATCACCGGTTAGAAAGAATTCGCCAATTCTACTCTTGTAGAGGGCTTTATTAGCCGTAACGAAGGTTTCAGTCGCTCCGGAGGTGTCTCTTACTTCAATAGTTAACGGACCTTCAAGGGTAGTTTCGCCACCAGCAGCAGTTTCAACGGTCGTCGCAAATGGACTTATAATGTGAATAAGTCTTTGTTTATCTTGAAACAAATCCATCCGAACTCCCCATGTTTCTGTTGCATAAACAGTGGAATCGGATAAGGCTTGCTCAACAGAACTTCGGTCGTAATCGCTTAGTCCGCCACAGGATAGTACGCTAGTAGCAAGTAATACAAAGCCGCAGATTAAATTAGTGCGTGCCGAAAATCCGGTCACCGGCGTCGCCGAGGCCCGGTACGATGTAGGCATTCTCGTTGAGTTTCTCATCTACTGCTGCGGTTATGATTGGTACATCCGGATGTGCTGACTGCACGGCTTCGACGCCTTCCGGCGCGGCGATCAGACACATAAATCGAATACGTTTTACACCTTTGTTTTTAAGGTATCCGATGGCGTCTGTTGCCGATCCGCCTGTTGCAAGCATGGGGTCTACGAGTAGAACAGTGCCGTCTGTTAGTCCGGTTTTTGGCAGATTAACGTAATACTCAACTGGTTTATGCGTTTTTTCGTCGCGATAGATGCCTAAATGGCCAATCTTTGCTTCAGGTATAAACTGGGTAATTGCATGAACCAGACCTAAACCTGCACGTAAGATTGGCACAACGATAACTTGTGTATCGATTTCGTAGCCATCGGTTATCTGAATTGGCGTTTCGACCTCTACCTTTTTGAGGGGGAGTTTGTCGAGTGCATGATATGCCAATATAGTTGCCAATCGGTTCAACACGGGTCGGAAAACAGAAGATGGAGTTTCTTTGTTCCGCAATATGGTAAGGTCTCTGGCCACGACCGGATGTTGAACAATGGTAACTGCTGCTCTTTGAACCATGATTTTATAATTTCATTCGTTTGAAGTATTCGTGGGTGAGTTTGTACACAATTCCAGACAATCCGAACAACCCGATTAAGTTAGGAATAGTCATGACTCCTAGTGCGATGTCGCCAATTGCCCATACCATTGTTAGTGATAATATCGCACCCACAAAGTGCATAACTACATACACTACCCGGTAATATAAGATAGAATTATCTCCGAACAGATAGTGAATAGACCTCTCACCATAATAACTCCAGCTAATCGAGGTTGAAATCCCAAATAGAATCACGCATATCGTAACCAGGAATCTTCCTCCCGGCAGGAGTGGGGCTAGTCCGCGATCGAATGCATAGCTTGTTAAACTGGCACCATTTTCGATTACGTTGCCGAATATGTCGCGCGATTGGCTTCCATCCGGATAGTAGGCAACCTGACCTTCTGTTAAGCTTGTGGAGCTAATTCGTCCAGAGAACAACTCTGTTTGACCAACATTAGCATAGATTGTATCAACACTTACGCCAAAGCGAGTGAGCATCCCATTTAGGGCAATTCCATCTTCTACGTATAGGGAAAACTCGTCGCCATTTTCCACATTCGGACTTTCCACAACAACAACAGTATCGGCAGAATTTAATGAAATGGTTGATGGATGTTTTGAATCCCAAACTCCGGTTATGATAATCACCAAACCAGTCATCGTACAAATCATGAGGGTATCGATGAATGGCTCCAAAAGGGCTACAACACCCTCACGTACGGGTTCATCTGTTTTAGCTGCTGCGTGTGCGATTGGAGCGGAACCCTGACCCGCCTCATTAGAAAACAATCCGCGTCGGATACCCCAGACTAGTGTCGTCATTATTGCACCTGATCCGATGCCATAGGCGCCAGCTTCCGGGCTGAAAGCAGAACTGATGATTAATCCGAATGATGGAATAATCATTTCGTAGTTCATCAAAAGGATTGTTAGTGCCCCTAGAACATACAGAATTGCCATCAATGGAGTGAGGCGTGCTGTTACGATACCAATTCGCTTGATACCACCAATGATAACTACAGCTACAATTGAGGCAGTAATGAGTCCGGTTATAGCGTAAGGGACATTGAAAATAGTGTTAACGGTATCGGCGACAGAGTTAGCCTGAACCGCATTTCCAGTTAGAAATGAACAAATTACAGCAGATACGGCGAAAACAATTGCTAACCATTTCCAGTTTTTACCGAGACCACGTTCGATGTAGTACATAGGACCACCGGAAACGGATCCGTCTTTGTTCGTGGTTCTGTAATGGACGGCAAGAGTACACTCTGAATATTTTACGGCCATACCTAGAATTGCGGTTACCCACATCCAGAATAAAGCGCCCGGACCTCCGTAGTGAATGGCCAGGGCAACTCCGGCAATGTTACCGATACCGACAGTTGCAGATAAAGCGGTGCTCAAGGCCTGAAAGTGGTTTACATCACCTACATCTTTCGGATTGTCGTAGAAACCTGTTACGACTTTAATCCCATGTGCGAAGCCTCGAATTTGGATAAATCCAAGTCTGATGGTGATGAAAATTCCATATCCCAGTAAAAGGACGATAATAAATGGGAAGAAACTGGGAGTGGCCCAGATCAAATCATTTAATGTATTGACGATGTTCTCGAATAACTCCATGCTAGTACGTTATATTGGTGGGTAAACGACTCGGTCAAGGTATAAAAGTTTTAGCAAAATGTTCAAAGGGCAACAAAAAAATACGAAACTAAAATTTCAGGGAATTATTTTTGTGAAGTTACTGTTGCAAGTCAGGTAATCACAAAGATTTACTGTAGAATAGTCACTAAAAAAAGAGAACTGCAATAACAGATCCTCAAATCAAATCAAGGTAATTATGACAAAATCTGACATCGTAGATATTATTTCATCGTCAACCGGGATATCAAAAATTGAAACAGAAGCAGTGGTGAAAGGCTTTATGGAAACAGTTATTGAGTCTATGAAGAAGGGTGAAACCATAGAACTTCGTGGGTTCGGAAGCTTCAAAGTTGTTAAACGGGCACAGCGTGTTGCCAGAAACCCGAAAACCAATCAGGAAGTGGTAGTTCCCGAACAGTTTGTGCCTGTACTTAAAATCTCTCGTGATTTTAAATCAGCTGTGAACGAATCAGTTAGCAAATAAACAATTTATGTAAGCACTTAAAAAAAGGCACACAAATATTCCAAACAATTACTATATTTGTTGTCTTTGAAGCAAAAAGCATTTTGTTGATGCAAAACCGATTAACTGAAAGGTGATTAATATGCCAAGTGGCAAGAAAAGAAAGCGCGCAAAGATCGCTAAACACAAGCGTAAAAAGCGTCTGCGTAAAAACAGACATAAGAAGAAGTAGTAGCTTTTAGCTCAACCTTCAACTTTGTCGAGTGCTGCCATTGGCAGTTACATCACATTAAAAGTCCGTATGTATTCTTACTTACGGACTTTTTTGTTTCAGGCAGCCAGAGAAGTTGCGGTTTGCTCTGCTATTTGAACCACCCGATTAGAGCGAACCAGAATTAGCTGCAGCCGTTTTGAAATAAAGTCCAGAATTTCGTTGAGGTCGTCTTGTTTCTCGAGGGTAAACTGGAAATAGGAGATTAAACTCATGGCCGATAAATATCGACCTCGAACATCGCCATCTATTTCAATATGCCACCTGGATATGATGTAATCTGCCGGCAAAACCTCACCCATCCGTCTGTTCATGGCATCCATCCAGTTACTTGCTAAATCAAGCCTCCAGTTAGTTTCGGTAAGCTCCATACCCTTAAGTATGTAATCCTGGTTGAAATTCCAGGTAACCTCGACATCCATGTTGGGCTTAAGGTTCGATTCTGCAAAACCGTTTTTTGGCGAGAGCAATGGATGCTTTTCCATGCCATCAAGTTGTTTTGCCATCGAGACCTCTCTAAATTTATCCCAATCAAAATTTATGGTGATATCCTGTAAGTATGGAGAGACCGAAGAAAGGTCTATCTTTAGTTCTAAACCAACTGCATTGATTGTTTCTTCATTCCAAACTACAAACTCGTCGGCTGTAATATTCTTTTTTGCTAAATCGGCTTTGATTCTGTTTATAAAAGAGTTAAAGATAGGATACTGCATAGTTTATATGGCTCTTTTTAACGCTTCGAAGCGCTTTTATGTATAATAATTAAATATGAATAACTTTTACACTCTAATATATTTAATTCGAGAGTGGAAACGAAGTCTGCCTGGCGGATATTTTACAGAGGCTCTATCTTTTCGAAAAAACACGCTTTCTCTGTATTTTGAGCAACCGAAAGGGCAGGATGAAGCCCATGGCAATCAATTCGTTATGACGTTTTCATCCGACCCCCAACGAACGGCTCTGTTTATGGATCGTTTTCAGCCTCCAAAAAGACAGAATGCAGCTACGTTGTTTACAGTATTATCAGGTGCTAAACTACAATCTGTTGAGCTTGCTGATGCCGATCGTTTCATAACATTTCGGTTTGAGAATAACCTCCGACTTATATTCTTACTCTACGGAAATAAGTCCAATGTTTTGCTTGTTAACCAGAACGAAGTGCTGGAAGCTTTTAAGAAAGAAGATGATTGGGTTGGAGGTGATATTCCCGAGCCTCGTCCGGCATCTTCGCATAAAAAGACCTCCGATGATCTGGCGAAATCTGTTTTTTCTCTGAATCCGCTTTTGCCACGTCCTGTGGTGCGACGATGGATTGCGACAGCGCTTTCATCAGACATACACCCTGATGAATTGGCCGAAAGGGTTCAAACGTTTACTGAATCGATTCTTGAGAAAGCCTATCCTCATATCGACGACGACTACGGATTCACCATTGTAAATCCGAAATTACTGGGGTCGGATGAACCAAGGCACTTTAGCTCTGTAAACGAGGGTGTGGCGGGGCGATTCTATAACATCGTACGCGCCCAGGAATTCGTGAGCCGAAAAAACCTGCTAGTTCAAAAGATTGAGCGGGCTGCTGACAAGATTGATCGTTCACTGGAGGAGTTGTCTAATTTGGATAAATCCCTGATAAAAGCCGATAAATTTGAAGAAAACGGACATTTACTGATGTCGAACCCGCATATTTCTCCCGAAAATGGGAAGGTGAGTGTCGAGGATTTTTATAACCAGGGAGACGTTCGAGAAATAAAGGTAGACGATACTGTCGATTTGGTTCAGAATGCGAATACGTATTACGAAAAGGCGAGGTCTGCACGTCAGAGCTACAAAACAGCAGAACAGCGAACCCTCACGTTAAATAAGAAAGCCGATGTCGTGGCGGAATTACTTAACACCTTAAACGCTGTGAATTATGCCAAGGAACTGGACAAATGGCAACGTCAAAACGAAGAGAAACTACGCCAATTTGGACTCACAGCCTCAACAGCGGGACAATCAGCGCTTCCGTATCGACCTGTAACGATTGGTGGATATGAAATCCGTATCGGCAAGAATGCCCGCTCTAACGACGAATTATTGAGAATTACCCACAAAGAAGACATTTGGTTGCACGCTCGAGGATTCTCCGGTTCGCACGTTATTATCGTTATGAATCGAAAAACAACGATGCCACCAGCTAACATTATCGAATCGGCTGGCGAATATGCAGCTTTTTTCTCGAAAGGGAAGGGTTCTTCGCTTGTACCTGTTATCTTTACAAAGAAGAAATTTGTACGCAAACCCAAGGGTGCGGCTCCCGGTGCTGTAAAGGTCGACCGGGAAGACGTCGTGCTTGTAACCCCAAAACAACCAGATACTTCCGGAACAGAATCTACATGAAAAAAGGCATTGTATTATGCGGGTTTATGGGCGCCGGCAAGAGCAAACTGGGTCAGCTACTATCTGGCATGATTGGCTACCGCTTCGAAGATCTCGACGAAGAAATTCAAAAATATGAATCGAAAAC
>JAIUMT010000128.1 GCA_022565415.1 Balneolales bacterium
CCGCGAAAATGTACCGGATACAAACTTTCCGCTCGGAGAGATGCTCCGCACAGTAAATCCCGGGATGCTATGGGCATCTGTTCCGGGTTGAAGCTCCAAAAATACACTAACGCGATCGTCTATACTTTGCAGTATAGGTGCCGATTCGTTTCCAGAACCTGTGCCAATCGATTTGCGCATCTTGGTTGACTCAGATGTTGGGATAAGTAAAATGGGATCTACTTTTAAAATCCACGGTTCTTCTGCAGCTGTACGTGAAATATGTGTAGTGGCTTCTATTTGAAGACTTAGATTAGCCGGTGCCCGGTTTCTTAACTCTTTGAGGATGTCTTCCGCTTGCTGTGCATGGGCGTACGAAAATGTAAACAATATGAGAAGTAGCGATAGTACATACTTTCGATTCATATAATACTCCGGATTTCTAAAAGATGAGTTGTATTAGAGTGTAGTTCGTGTTCCGCTGATGTCAATTTGCTGAACATCAGGTAGGGTAGAAAGCCGGAGAATATCTTCAGGCTTTCCTGTAATCGTCATGAATTTTCCGGAGACACTGCGAATTCGCAGCCCCAGCTCCAGAATCGACTCATGAATTTCATCAGACGAGTTGTCATTAAGCATAACCAGAACCTGCAAAGAGTCGATTGTGCCCGCATGTATTGATTTATTTAGAGCCCGATTCAAAGCGGGTGAAATTTTTGCTCTGTCTGTGCTGTCTAACATGATATCAGAAGTGGATTTCTCTAAATCTTGATGATGTTCATAATTATGGGTGTCCTTGTTTTGAGTACAAGAAATCCCCCAAACGACAACTAATATTGGCAACAGTGACTTGATTAACGACATTTTACATTTTACGTAAAATAATCGATTTCTCAGAATGAAATTTTGGCAGAAATTCGGTGGGTGTATCCGAGGTTGGAGTTTGCCCCGGCGAAGCTACTAAACCCGTAGTCTAGCATGAAGATACCGACCTTGAACCCCGCGCCTAAAGTCGGCGATGCATGAAATTTTGACCGTTTATCGGTGAATACGTCGGTGATGCCCGCACGTACGAAAATGGTTTCTTTGTATCCGACCTCTGCTCCGAGGTGCGGTTGAAAACTAATTGGTCCGGCGTTCAGATAGTATGTTCGTCGACCTTCGAAATGCGTTACAACGTAGAAAGCTCCCGTAATTCTGAAATCTTGTAAATCGACAAAAGATGCGACTCCGGCGCGTATCGACGGGAGGGAGTATTCGTTTTGTCCGATCGGAAACCCATCATTGAGTTCGTCGTCGTCGAAGTAGTTGCGTAATGGCTCTAACTCTTCTTCGTTCACCGACCAAAGCTTCATGAGTGTGGTGATGTTATGCAAGTTGACACCGGCCATGAAACGGCCTTTTTGGTACTGAGCCCCGATGTCGACGCTGTATCCAAATCCGTTAGCAAACGGACCTAGTCGACTATAAAGAATTTTGGCTGATGTTCCCCAGGTCAGGTTTTCGTTGTATCTCGTGGCGTACGAAACCAAAAGGGCCATGTCGGAAGTGCTGAATTCGGTGATGTAATCTTGGGGGTTGGCGCGTGGTCGGTCGCGCTCGCGATCCCAGGCGTTGAGTGTGTTCTTGATGCCGTCGACGCCCTGACGAAAGAAGGTGATTGCCAGAACATCGTGCTCGTTGCGAAGTGGCATGGCAAAGGCGCCATAATCGTAGGCAACAATTCCGCCAAATCGCTCGGAGTGCATATACGAAATTTCGCGGGTGTTCATGCCGCTGAGTCCGGCTGGATTCCAGAATCCGGCTGTTACGTCGTTTACGAGTGCGACTTGCGCTCCGCCCATCCCGAGTGCTCGCGCGCCACCGCCTACAGAGAACAAGTCATCTGCGTTCGAAACTTGTTGAAATCCCTGGGCATACGAGTAGCTAAATCCACCAAAAAAGGCAGCTAAAGCAAGAAGAATAAGTTTAGAAAAACGTTTCATTCAGATCTTAGAACGATTGTGGCAAAGTAAGTTGCTCATCCGGTACGTTTCGTTACGCGAATACACTGGATAGCATTTGATTGATCTGTAACGATTTAGCTGATAAGCGCAGGATTTTGGTATTAAATAAGTTCGATTACTCAATCTAATGAGTTTTTTTCGTAAATCCACATAAAGAAAAGGCAGTTTTCAACACGGGGTATGGTTGAAAACTGCCTTTTAGGTTGTTAGGCCGGTTTGTGGTCGGCGAGGATTTCGAAAAACCGCGCAGATGTTTTGATTCCGCGGTGGAAGTCGACAAGTGAGAATTTCTCGTTCGGAGCGTGGATCGCGTCGCTGTTTTGGCCAAAGCCCATTAATATTGAATTGGCTCCGAGTACGTTTTTGAAATCGGCTACGATCGGAATCGAGCCGCCTTCGCGTGTGAACAAGGGTTTTTTGCCGTAAATGTCGTGAAACGCCTGAGCCCCGGCCTGCAATCCGTAGTAGTTGAGGTCGGTCATGGCCGCGTTTCCGCCGTGATGCTCTTCGACTTCGACTTTGACGCCTTTCGGGGCGATGCTGTGAACGTAGTCGGCGAAGAGTTCCGCGATTTTCTTCGGCTTCTGGTTAGGCACCAAACGCATGCTGATTTTAGCTCCAGCTTTCGATGGCAACACCGTTTTCGCGCCCTCACCCTGATATCCGCCCCAAATTCCGTTCAAGTCCAACGTCGGACGAGACGACTTCCGCTCCAATGTCGTATATCCTTTTTCTCCAAAAACCTCATCAATCCCTAGAGATTCTTTAAAACCCGGCTCATTAAATGGCAATTTAGCCGATTCAGCGCGCTCATCATCCGATAAATCAATCGCATCATCGTAAAAACCCGGAATTTGAACTACGCCGTCTTCATTTTTTAACTTCGCGACAATTTCACAAAGGGCGTTTAGTGGGTTCTGAACTGCGCCTCCGTACGTTCCCGAGTGCAAATCGCGATTCGGACCCTGAACATAGACCTGCATGTAAGCGAGTCCGCGCAGACCGTACGTAATCGATGGCACATCTTTATCGAACATCGATGTGTCGGAAATCAACACCATGTCGCAGGCCAGCATCTCTTTGTGCTCTGTCAGGAAAGGAACCAAGTTCGGCGACCCAATTTCTTCTTCTCCTTCGATGATGATTTTCACGTTTACTGGAAGTTTGCCTTCGGTTTTCAACCAGGCTTCGATAGCTTTTACGTGGGTATAGGCCTGACCCTTATCGTCACTTGCTCCCCTTGCATACACATCTTCTCCGCGAACGGTTGGCTCAAACGGAGGCGTTTCCCATAATTCGAGTGGCTCGGGAGGCTGAACGTCGTAATGTCCGTAAACCAAAACGGTGGGTTTGTCGGGACCTGCGCCCAAATATGCGCCGTAAACTATCGGATTTCCCGGAGTTTCGAAAAGTTGAACATCATCGAGTCCGATTTGGGTAAACTGATTTTTAATAAACTCAGCAGCAGTGTGAACGTCGCCTTTGTGCGATTTAACCGCGCTAATGCTCGGAATCCGTAGTAATTCAAATAGTTCTTCTTTAAAACGATCTGCGTTTTCTTCAATATAATTTAGATATTTCGACATAAATTCTGCTCCAGTCAATTGTTGTTATGGATTACATCAGCCATTTTGTAATCCGAATACGTTTTAATAATGTGATTTTTACTACAACTTGCGCACTTTGTCCCAACGAATCCATCCGTTTGAGCCGTTCGACATGCGTACGCGCAGCCACTCGCCATGACCCAGGCTTTCCTTCCGGTTCACAATATACTCAAAACCCTCGAAGCCCGTCTGAACGATGTCGGAATCGGCACTTGGCATTTGATGAATCTGAGCTTCTCGTGTTATTTGCACAGCTTGCGCGTAGTTTTTTACATGAAACGACAGTGTGATGCTAAGTATCAGAATCGCGAAACCTGTCGCCATCAAGCTTATTCCGGCAATTTTGTTGACGTTTCGGTATCGCTGTCGTAACCAATGAGCCACGAAAAGTACCCCTCCGATATTAAACAGCACCACACCCACGATAAGCCAAAATGTGTAATTTGTGCCGAAATACAAGTGATTGCTGATGGAAATCCAGGTTAGTTCGGGTAGTCGCGCCCCTCTTCGTCCCAGTTCGTCGCTCACGAATGAGAGTCCTTCGGCGGCAGCTCGCTCGACTTCGCGAAAACTTTGGGCTTTCATGAAATAAACCTTGGCCAACCCCATGCTGTCGAGACGGGTTGCGGCAATGCCCATGTTCAGAAACAACGGACCGCTGATGCTGCCCGTTGCCTCGATGGCGAGATAATGGTCCAGCGCTTCCGAATAGCGGGATTCTTCGAAAAGTTGATTCGCCTCGTTGAACTGAATCTGAGCATTTTGCGACGCTTCTGCCAGTTCCGACCCAAATGCCGTAAGCGCGATCACAATTGCAATAAGATGGATCCGCATTAGAGCACCTCCACGATTTTCTGAACCAGTCCGCGCGTTTTTTCCACTTCGTAGGTGAGGTTTTCGCGGGCAATTACCGGGGCAAACCGAATGGTACTGCATTTTTTGAGGAGTTTTTCAATTTCGCGATATTCGGTTGCCGGAAAATCCTTTTCACGTAGCAATTCTAAGATATTTTCGTCAGAGTGACCCGCTTCTTTTATGCTGAGGCGGTCGGTTATGATTCCGTACAGCGTCGTTTGAAGTAAACTCATTACGGTTTTGACGTCGGCATTGGGCGCTTCTGCAAGTGTTTGCGCTTCGTTCAGGCGTTTCTCGGCAACTTCAGGAGCTTTTAACCGACGCGCGTAATTAAAATCACTTCGAAGTTTTTCGTCTTCTTGCTTTTTGCGCCAGGCGTAAGCAATGAAAAGGGCCGGGAGTAAAAGTCCGACATATAACCACCAATGAGTCAAAATGTGATTCTGCCGGGTCGACGACCATTTCACAACTCCGATAACCGGATTCGTGGTTAGTGTTCGTTGTTGGGTAATTCCGGCTACCGCATTTGCATCAGCAATTACCTGAATGGTTTGGGCAGAAAGCCGGGCGCTGGCGTAGCGACGACGTTCCGGGTCGAACCACGATATTTCCTCTTCCGGGATTTGATAAGATCCGGGTCGACGCACAATCACGATGTCGCGAAACGTTCGAACTCCGCTTATTCCGGCATCTGTACGGTTTAAATTGATGGTTTCCTGTGGCTGGAACACTTCAAACGATTCGGGCAACTGATACGTTGGCTTGTTGATGAGTGCTAAATTGCCTGTTCCGCGCACTTCTGTGATGATTTCGAGGGCTTCTCCGGCCGAGATTTGAGCTGGTGATATGCGCCGCGTAATGGAGAATGTTCCGACAGCTCCGATGGTGTTTCGGTCGCCGGCAGCTGGCAACGCCCGCACATTTACGGAAATGGGCTCCGTTTTGAGCTCTACTGTTCGCTGGTTGGTGCCGAATCCGCCAAAAAATGAGCTAAATGGATCGGATTGTCGCGATGCAGTTCGAATTGTGGTGGTTACAGTTGCCGCGCCAATATCCAGGTTTCCAGAACGACTGGCAAACAACGCGTGACGAAGCAATACAGCTTTTCGATAACGCTCTCCGCCCAGAATTACCGACTCAGCCCGGGGAGTGCTTCCATCCGTAATAGCTTCTTTCCAAAATCCGTCGGTCGACCAGGTGTTGCTTGTTTGATAACTAACGACTTCCAGCGGATCTTTGAAATAGAGCGCGAGCTCGGCGATTACCTGCTGTCCTACGACAGGGTTCTCATCCGACAGCTCCAGTTTTACGAAAATTTCAGGTTGCCCCGAGCCACCTTGTCGAGCTGCATCACTTCGGTTGATAACCGAGATGCGAATGGGTTCGGTGTTATAGCTGATGCCGTCGACGTTTAAATTCACCGCCGGAAACTGAAATGTGCCTGCCGATTCGGCTACGTAGGTGTAGGAAAAGGAGTACGTTCGCGTTGCGACACCGTTGACGATGGAATATTGCGTAGATGTTGATGGCTGTACCGATACAGAACGCAGTCCGGGTACCGAAGCCGGAATTTCCGGACGGGTTACGTTTCGGAAATCATTGCCACGGATTTCGATTTTCAGCACAACTCGTTCGCCGGTAAAGACCTGGGTTTCCGAAAATGATGCCTCAACGCGAATGTCGTTGGCAGACAAATGCAGCGGTATCACGAGCGCGAAAATCAAGAGAATCGCTCGGTAGAGTATGCTCATTTTACCAGTCTTTGGCATGACGCTGACTTGGAGGAAGTTGGTTTCGGTGGAAATCGCGCAGTAAATCCTGCTCTTTGCTGTCCATGGCATTTAGCATGCGGTCGGCATCTTCCTGAGACATTTTAGGCTGAGGTCGGGATTCTTCCTGCCCGTCTTGAGGTTGATCTGGAGTTTCTTGGTCTTGCTGTTGGTTCTCTTGCTGACCTTCATCGTTAGAGTCGCCGTCTTGTTGATCATTTTGAGGCGATTGTTGCTCATCATCACCGGCCTGACTTTCCTGGCTGTCATCTTGTTCTTGCTGGTCGCTGTCGCCGGATTGTTGCTCTTGCTCTTCCTGCTGTTGTTGACTGCGGTTCGCATATTCGAAATTGAACTTCGCTTCTTCGTCGGTCGGATTTTGCCTTAGCGCATTGCGGAATTGATCGGCGGCTTTATCCCATTTTTGTTGCATTCCGTACATGTTGCCGATGTTGTAATCTGCGAGTGCACGTTCGGATGGATTGTTTGTCATAGACCGAAATCGTTCGTACGCCTGAATAGCTTCGTCGAATTTTTGTTGTTCGGCCAAGGCGTTTCCGAGATTGAAATGCAGGCGTGCATCGTCCGGATTCTGAGCAATAGCCTCTCTATAGGCTGCCTCAGCTGCCGGAAAATCGCCTCTTTGAAAGGCTTCATTTGCCACACGACCGTTGTCGCTGGCAACCAATAAAATCAAAACTAATAAAAACGTTCGCATAGTGAGCAGTTAACGTTGTTTTCTGCAATTTATGATGTAAAAACGCGCAGGATTCAGTTACATTTTTTCAGCTGCGGCAATGGCAACATCATCCATTTCCATATTGTTGAACACGTTGCCAACATCGTCGTTTTCTTCGAGTTTGTCCATTAATTTAAAATTGGCCATGGCGGTTTCCTCGTCGACGTTGGTCATGGTTCCGGGCACGTACTGCAATTCGGCGCTCTCGATGGCGTATCCGGCGTCTTCCAGCGATTTTCGAACATGAAAAAGATCTTCGCGACGGGTACGGATTTCAAAAACATCGTCCTCCGTTTTGATGTCTTCTGCTCCGGCGTCGATTGCCGCCAGCGTGATTTCGTCTTCGTCGATGCCTTCCAGCTTAATGGTGATGATGCCGAGTCGCTCGAACATGTACGCAACCGAGCCGCTTGTGCCAAGACTCGCACCGTATTTCGAGAAGATATGCCGGATGTCGCTGGCAGTTCGGTTGGTGTTGTCGGAGGTAGCCTCAACAATGTACGCGATTCCGCCCGGACCGTACCCTTCGTACAGAAGCTCGACAAATGCCGTGGCTTCTTTGTCGTCGCCGGCACCTTTTTTGATGGCGCGTTCGATATTGTCTTTGGGCATGTTCGAAGCTTTTGCCGCTTCAATGGCTAAACTCAACCTCGGGTTTCCGGCCGGATCGCCTCCGCCCTCACGGGCAGATACGTTAATTTCACGAATGATTTTGGTCCAGACTTTTGATTTCGCAGCGTCAACAACGGCTTTTTTTCGCCTGATGTTCGCCCATTTGGAGTGTCCTGCCATAAATTATGCTGATAAAATGATGGTTTGTTTTATAATCGTAAGATAAGCAATTACAGGTGAACTCGGCAGGGGGTGTTAATTGTTGATTATCTTTGTAAAGGAACGATTACTGTGCGAAAAACGTCCTATTTTTAGGGCAAAATTATTATAAAACGACAGGTTTGTTATGAATATCGGGATTGTTGGATATCCGACGTATGGCGGAAGTGGTGTTGTGGCGACGGAATTGAGTAAAGGATTGGCTCGCAGGGGGCATAATGTGCATTTTATGAGTTATGCGCGTCCGCAGCGGCTGGATGCATTCGATACGAATATTTCCTTTCACGAGGTTTCCATCAATGCCTACCCGTTGTTCGAATACCCTCCGTACGACCTCGCACTTGCAAGTCACATGGTGAACCTGATCGAGTATCAGAAGTTGGATTTGCTTCATGTGCATTACGCAATTCCGCATACTACCAGCGCATTTTTGGCCAAACAGATTCTCGGGAAGAAGGCCGCGCATGTTCCCATCATAACCACCTTGCACGGAACGGACATTACAATTGTGGGTAGTGATCCGAGTTATCTGCCCGTGGTGAACTTCTCGATTAATCAAAGCGACGG
>JAIUMT010000129.1 GCA_022565415.1 Balneolales bacterium
GAATAAAAGCCTGTGGTCTGCATGTTGAGACCTTCAATTATCTGCCACTGAACCCGAAATCGTCCGAAAAATGCCGTGGTGGAGCGTTCGAAAAGCTGGCCTGCATAGGTTCCTTCTGTATCGGAGTAAAAGTAATTGGCACTTCCTCTGAGGCGAACGCTGTCGAAAACTCGCTGACTAACAGCCAACTCGGTGCCCCAATTCGACTGATTCGATAAATTGATAGGAAATCGCCTGGTTACTCCGTCGCCCTGAAGTTCGGTTATTCGTTCAACAACGCCCGTGCGGTAGCGATGGTAAATGCTGGTAGAAACAGAGCCACTTTCCCACAATCGCAGGAAACTAAGCTCGTACGAATTCGAAAAAACCGGGTTCAAATCGGGATTTCCAACAAAGATGTCGCGCGAATCACGGAAATTGGAAAATGGGAGGATGTTGCGAAACCGGGGACGGGAAAGTCTTCGGCTATAACTTACCTGCGCGGAGGTTCGGTCGCTGAACTCATAAATCACGAACATGCTCGGGAAAAGGTTTAGATAGTTCTGTGACGATTGCTCTTCGCTTAAGGTCAGCTCCGTTTCAATGTTTGTTTGTTCTAGTCTGAGGCCGCCTTGGGCCGAAAACTTGCCAAACTGGCCCGAAAGGATTCCATAAACGGCGTTGATGTTTTCGCTGTAGCTGAAATCGTCTGTGAATCCCTGAATCGGTGTCCAAATGTTATCTTCTAATTCTTCGACCAGGTACTGATTGTCCACAATTCGGGCACTCGAACGCGCTCCTAATTCCATTTCCGCCGCATCCCCGAGTCCGCGTACATAGTCGATGCTAGCCAACATGCTCGTGACTTGCTCCTGATTATTGGTTCGCTGACGTGCCAGGTTTTCGCCGGTAATTTCGTTGAATTCTCGCAAATCGGAAGCTTCGTTCTCGGGCTGAAAATCGATTTTGAAATCGGCTGTGAGTTTCTGATTGGATGTGCCTCCGATGTCGAAATCGTATGCAATGTCGAACTCGATGTTGGTTCTGTCTGAGTCTTCCAGGTCTTCGCGGAAAATTTCCCTCAGCAGGTTGCCCTCAAGATCCATATCACGGTAAAATGTATCCGACCGGTTATCTCGGTCGCGTAAACGAACAAATAGCGATGGCGTCAACGTTTGCCTATCTGATAAAAACACCTCAGCCCCCACCCGCGCATCTCCGCGGAGTTCCGTCCGTACCCGATCCTGATTTTGCGAATAAGCATACGACGTATCGGGCGACTCAAACCGCTGAAACCGATTTCGCTCCGATGGCCTGTCCCGATACCGAAACCCGATATTCGTGAACCAGTTCGCGTTGTTCGTCATGAAGTTGATGTTCGAAGATGCCCGATGGTCGCCCGGAATACCGGTTCTACCCGACAATGAGCCATGTAATCCGATCGCGCGGTTTCGCTTCAGCACGATGTTGATAACGCCCGCATCTCCCTGAGCGTCGTACCGGGCCGACGGATTCGTAATCACTTCCACCCGTTCGATGTTATCGGATGGGATTGATGCCAGTGCCTCGGTGCCACCACTCAGTAGCGCCGACGGACGGCCGTTGATGAGAACCCGAACGTTTTCGCTGCCTCTCAAACTCACATTTCCCTCGAAATCGGTCTCCAGTGACGGAATTGTTTCGAGGAAATCGAGGGCTGTTCCGCCGATAGCCTCAATGTCGGAGTCGGCCCGATATATGCGTCGATCGAAACGAACTTCCACATCAGCTGCCTCCGACTCTATTACAACCTCATCCAGCTGCTGGTCTTCTTCGCGAATCTGGATTTGTCCTACATCCAGTTGCTCTTGCTCACGAATGGTTATGGATTGCTGATGCGTTTCGTATGAGATAAACGACACGCGCAAGATATACTCTCCGGGATCGAGTGGGATGGAAAAACTTCCGTCATCTGTTGTGGCTGAGCCGGTTAGTAACTCTTCGTCTGGGGTCAGAATGCTGATGGTAGCGCCGGCTACCGGATTATCATTTGCATCAACAACGGTTCCGAAGACTCTTGATTCGTTGTCGGCCGTCGGACTCGCAGTAGGCACATCAGGTGTAAGCAGTATTAGTAAAATGGATAAAAAGAACGTTTTATATATAGTCATGTAGAAAGAAACGGTATAGCCCCCCGAATCGCTCCCGATTTGAGCACTTTTACCGAGTCTTGACACGATTTAACACATGCGGCATGACGACGTTGTTGTTTTTCATGCAAGTGGGCGCTTGCGTGAGGACTTGCACGGCGATCAGGGTTTGTGCGGTGTTGAAGGTTTGTGCGGGGAAGAGGCTCAGTACGCTGATGAGGGTTTATGCGTTGATGAGGGTAGGGTCAGTCACCCCGGACTTGATCCGGGGTCTCCATTGTCAGCAAGCGATCTAAAAAAGGAGATGCCCCATCATGAAGATTTTTTCATCCAATACCACATCTCTTTCATGGTTGGTTCTTTGCCGTACATAAGCATTCCAGCGGTGAAAATTCGTCCGGCGAGGAGACGGAATAACCAGGCGGTTCCAGCGAGCAGAGCAAGGGCAACGATGGGCTCCCACCATTGTATTTGCGTGAGCACCATACGTGCCGGCAGAACGGCGTAGGATGTTAGCGGAAACAAGCCCAAAATCTTAATCGGCAACGTATCCGGATTCGCCAGCGCGAAAAACGACAGGAATACCGGAAGCATGGGTATCATGATGAGTCCGGACTTTTGTGATGTATTCGGGTCGTCGATTGTCGCGGCAACTCCGGCCAGAAACGAGTTCCACATCAGCACACCGAGAATCGAAAGTGTAAAAAATATGAGCAGAAACAGTGGGTTTATGAGTCCGAGGATTCCATCAAACGGAACACCGAAATACGCCAAAGCCAGCATGCCGATAATGCCCATAACTCCGTAAAACAGGACGTACGCGAAGCCGATCCCGGTAATGCCGAGGATTTTGCCGTCGATCCAGGTCTGGGACGGAATGGCCGACATGATCTGCTCGGTAATGCGTTGATTTTTCTCTCCGGTTATGGCCGCGAATTGGTACGCCAGCCCCATGAATACGGCCAGCAGAACCAAAACGATAGACCCTCCAGCCACAACTTTGTCGACGTAGGAAGATTTCGCGGCGCGGATGTATTCGGATGTGATTTCGATATTCGCGGACAAATCGGCATAGATTTCGGGGGAAATGTCGAGTTCTGCGATTTTGTGATCGGTGCGGAGGTCGTTTAGAAGCGTGTTTAGCGTGGTTGTCCAGGCTCGCTCACTCGGCAAAATGATGTGGGCTTCGTCGAGGGAGTTGATGGTGAGAATGGCATCGAAACGGCCGGCTTCGAGGTGCGCTTTCAACGAATCGACAGGCGTTTTACGCTGATCGGAGAAATTGAGTGCATTAGATTCGAATGATTCTGACTCGAAAACGCCATAGCTGGCAACGGCAATCTCAGGATTTTTGACAGTTTCGCTGCCCACCCACGAGCCTACGAGTCCGCCAACTACCATGAAAAATCCGAGGAAAAGGATTCCCTTCACCATGTCCATGAACTTGATATAACGGTTGAATTCCCACTTTGTAACTTCCCAAACGATTGAAAATGAGTTTTTCATAGGTTGGCCTCCTCTTTTGTGAAGCTCTGGATGAAGATTTCGTGCAGGTTTACCTCCGACGTTTTCAGCGAGGAAACGGGTCCGGCTGAGGATATATCGGCCAGAACGCCGTTCAGATTTTCCAGTTCATTCATGTAAATGTCGACCGACTTGTCTTCGTTGTGGTTAAATGACTTGATGTTGGCAGAATCTTGCAGAGTTTGGGCGTCGAATCCGTTGCTGTATTCTACCACGATTTTGTGGTCGGCAACGGTTTGATTGCGGATTTCCTGCATCGTGCCGCTAAGCAACTCCTTACCCTGATGCAGCATTAAAATTCGGTCGGCGATCCGCTCAACCAGCTGCATTTGATGTGCGCTAAGCAAAATGGTCATGCCGTTGTCGCGCAATTCACGAATGCAATCGGAGATGAGTTCCTGATTAATCGGATCGAATCCGGAGAATGGTTCATCCAGTATGGCGAATTTGGGTTCGTGCAGGATGGAGGCAATGAACTGGACCTTTTGCTGATTTCCTTTCGAAAGCGACGAGATTTTTTCGTTTCTGCGGTCGTAGATTTCGAAACGCTCCAGCCACATTTGAGCCTTTTTAGTGGCTTCCGACTTGTCGAAATTGCGCAAGGAAGCCAGGTAGAGCAGGGTTTTGAAAATAGACACATCCTGGTAGAGTCCGCGTTCTTCGGGCAGATATCCGAGTAGCGCCCGGTTTACTTTGTTATCGGATGTCATCACAGATGACTCGAATTCGATGTTTCCTTTATCGGGGTGCATGATTTGCATAATCATGCGCACGGATGTGGTTTTTCCGGCTCCATTCGGTCCGAGGAGGGCGAAGATTTCGCCTTTATTTACCGAGAAAGAGAGGTTGTCAACGGCTTTGACCTTGCCGAAATGTTTACTTACTGATGAGAATCGTAGCATGGATGCGAGAGTTCAGGTTAGAGTTTTCAGGGTAAACGGTGATGACCAGTGAGAGTTACAAATTAGA
Source organism: Balneolales bacterium (assembly GCA_022565415.1). Taxonomy (GTDB): domain Bacteria; phylum Bacteroidota; class Rhodothermia; order Balneolales; family HLUCCA01; genus HLUCCA01. The sequence goes on from JAIUMT010000129.1 coordinate 4,602, forward strand.
TTACTTTGATAAGGAATTTGCACGTCGAAGTGCAACCAGATCATGGCCAACAATATGCTCGAGGTTCTCGATAATTTTGACTGCTTCCCAATCCCACCATGCAATGTCCAACAGCTGGCTAATCGTATGTTCATCAAATCGCGACTTAATTATTTTAGCTGGATTTCCCCCAACGATGCTGTATGGAGGAACATCCTTTGTTACGACTGACTTACTGGCGATAATTGCACCACTTCCGATTTTGACTCCCGGCATAATTGTAGCGTCGTAGCCAATCCAGACATCATGTCCGATTTCGGTATCGCCTTTGAACGGTAGTTCATCCTCTTTGGGCATCACTTTCTCCCATCCGTTGCCAAATATTTGGAACGGATATGTGGAGAAGCCTGAAATCTTATGATTGGCTCCGTTCATAATGAACGTTACACCTTTAGCGATGGCACAAAACTTGCCAATTATGAGTTTGTCTCCAATAAATGGAAAGTGGTACAGAACGTTGCTTTCGAACCTATCGGGTCCTTCGGGATCGTCGTAATACGTGTAATCGCCGACAATAATATTCTCGGAAGTAATGAAGTTTTTTAGGTATCCCACTTGAGGGAATCCTTTCATGGGCTCTTTGTCTTCGGGACTTGGACCTTTCAAAGTGGCTCCTTTTTATTTCGGTCGCGCTATTAGCCTTTGTTTAGTTTAAATATTGCATATAGACTGTGTCATTGTCAAGTTGATTCGACTCAAGCGGCAATATTTCAGTTTGTCCAGACAAAATTTTAATTCAAAAGTTAGTGCTGAGTATTGAACTGAATTTTTGAGGAAGCGCCCTCATCGGAGAGTAACAATAGATTAGGCCCTCTTTTTTTGCTATACCCTTTGAGACAAGATCGTTAAACTCTTGAGATATTTGTGCATACTGCTTGACTGTCTTGTCATTTTCAAACTGAAGACCAATTTTAGTTACACTTTCTTTCTATGCTACCCATTTTATGCAAATAGTTGGTTGTCAGATGAAGTTTCTAGTCTGAATGATTATACGAAACCCTCTACTTGATACATAATCAGAGACGAACTCATAGTAATCCCGAATCAGCTTACGTCTCACCGGCTTGAAGCTGTAATCCTCAGTTTCAACTAGATTATAGTGATCTATGCTTTTCAAGTAAAACTGTTATCCTTGACTTAAGGATAAGTTATTGACATTGTTATATATATATATATTATATAACAACTGATTTTAAGTGTATGCTTGGGTCTTGAACTGCAATCTTAACTAAATTAACTATACATGAAAAAAATAATCATATCAGTTGCGATATGTATCAGCATACTGCTTTCTGGTACTGGAATAGCGCAAGCTTCATGCTTCGCATCATGTACATCAGAAGACGGTTACAACGTTCAAATACTTTCCGACGGTAATGGTTGGGAGATGAACATATACCACGATGGTATATTAGTTGGTAACTATTCGGGAGATGGACCATATACTGGAACAGCTTGCGAAGGTTATGCGATGTGCAATATCTCAGATGTATAAATACCAACAAATATGTCCCATAATTAAAACTATGGGGCATATAAATATAATAATTACTCTATGAATAAAGTATCTGCTATAATTTTAGTGGCTTTCACATTATTTTCATGTAAAGAAAAAGATGATTCTTACTCAATTGTTTATGAAATATTTGAAGATTTTACTGTAAGATATATAGATGTTGATACTGATATTTCAGATTTATCATGGTTGGAATATGAGTCTTTCTCATTTGACTCTGCAACTTTAGGAACATCGCATGTTATTCTATCTTCTGGGAAGATTTATACTGTAGATAATCAGCTTAAATCAATAAGAGAACATGATTTTGAAACATTCGAGGTTATTAGAGAATTTGCCCATTCTGGGAGAGGTCCAGGAGAATATATTGATATTGGGGCAGTGTTTTCGGTGGAAAATTCGATTTCCACATTTGACCGATCGCAATCAAAAATTATAACATATGATTCAGGTTTTAAGTTTGTAAATGAAATGATAATTTCAGGAATGTTACAAACAGATAGTTTTATTAAGTCTGATAGCATGATTGTATATCATACTAGGGCTAATGAGCATAAGCTGTTTGGTAAACTTAGCTTGAAAGACACAAGCAGTATATATTTCCATAACTATACTATTTCTCAAGGATACCAACCAAGAGGATACAATAATAGTAAAATACACTATGATAATAATCAACTGATTATTGCTTCCGAAAATATGCCAATAGTATTCATTTATGAAAATAATTTGACTGGTTTTCAGCCTAGAAGTATTTTGCGCTTACGGTCGTCATCTTTAGAAATGATCAATAAACCAATGTCTTTTGATGGAGGTTTCGGTTCTTCGCTTATTGAGAATCCACCACTAGAGATTATTAGTAACACAAATGGCAATATTGTAGGATTGAGTCCGGTTTTTCAAAGAGTTCGTACATCGAATTCATACTTAATATTACAAGAATTGCAAGATAGATCCTTAATTATTATAAAAAGTGAAAATTCAGAGTATTCTCATCTCGGAAACTATAGGTTCTTCAATGAATCCAACATGCAAATAAACTCGTCTGATTTCCAGATTGCTTTGCCCTATGTTTATGTGGGAGTTTTTGACGAAAATAAAATACTTCGATTTAAAATTGCGGATCTGAATTCATAGGGTATCTCTTTTATTAATGCTTAGTTAGGATTATTTTTAACTATGGAAAATTAATGTTTCTGATCATCCTAACTAATTTTGAATAAATCATATTCGATTATGTTCCATAAAAAGTACAATGGCCTAAACACTGGGTAATTCAGATCATTTTCATGTGAAATCATCGTATGATTTGCTAAGTCACCATCAAAAATCCAAAATGATTCCAATCGACGGTAACACCGACGAGCCGGATAATTCTTCAACCATGCTAAGGCGCCGGGGCGGACCTTCATCCAGCAGATAAGACGGCGTCGATGGCGTGTCCTGCCCCAGAACATTCTGCACTTCCAGGTACACATCCAGCGAAAACGTCCTGAAATTCCATTTTCTATCTATGCGGATGTCGGTGGCGGTGAACACACGTAGTCGCTCATCGCCCAATCGGTCGTAATCAAACTCAAAAGCAGGATACGTCTCGGCACTGCGCTCCTCATCTACCGGCGCGAACGGTGTTCTGCCCACAAACCGGCTCCTGAAACTGACCTCCCACCTATCACTGAATCGATATCCGCCCGTCAAAGACACCAAGTGTCGGCTATCCCAAGCCGACGGACGATACACACCCCGGTCCAGCCCCGTGAATTCACTCCAAAACAGGGTATAGGCTACAATCGCGAAATAGTTTTCCACGAAACGCTGTTGGTATAAGAACTCCACCCCGTACGTGCGCCCCCGCCCTTGCGAGGCAATCGCCTCATTACCAAGCACCTCGAATCCACCACCGAGATTGGCTAAACTCACTCCCTCCCGCAACGAAACCGGGTAATTATCATACAGTTTCAGAAATCCCTCCACCGATAACTTGGTACTTGAGCGCAAGAAATGGTCAACTCCGAGGGTGAAATGGTCGCTGCGAATATATTCGGCGCCGCGGTTCGCATACTCGTTGTTCGATTGAAACCCCAGCACAGTGAGCGGAGGCTTTTTGTAGTATCGTCCGACCGAGGCATTGGCCAGCCACCGACCACTATCATCGAGTCGCAGGC
>JAIUMT010000130.1 GCA_022565415.1 Balneolales bacterium
GCATACGATATAGTGCACTTGTGAATGAGGATGAAATCACCGCTCTTGCAGCGCTCATGACCTATAAATGTGCCGTTGTTGACGTTCCATTTGGCGGAGCAAAAGGCGGAATAAAAATTGAGCGCAAAGACTTTTCAATGCGTGAATTAGAGCGAATTACGCGCCGTTACACATACGAATTGTGGCAAAAGAACTTTATTGGTCCTGGTATTGATGTACCAGCTCCAGATTACGGAACTGGCGAACAAGAAATGGCTTGGATTGCCGACACCTACCGACAGTTGGCACCTTCGATTGATGCCATGGCTTGTGTAACCGGAAAGCCTATTCACCAATCCGGAATTCGTGGTCGCGCAGAAGCAACGGGCAGAGGTGTTTACTTCGGCGTGAAAGAAGCCTGCGCAATGGTCGACGATATGAAAAAACTCGGTCTTACCACTGGAATAGAAGGAAAAACAGTTGCCATCCAAGGACTTGGTAAGGTTGGTTACCACTCTGCTAAGAACTTCCAGGAAGCAGGAGCAATTTTAGTATGTCTTATCGAATACGAGGGAGCCATATTTAACAAGAAAGGATTCGACATCGACAAAGTTATGGCTCACCGCAAGGAGACGGGATCCATTTTGAACTACCCTGGTGCAGAAAACATGCCTAACTCCAGTGAAGCACTTGAGGTGGAATGTGATATTCTAATTCCGGCTGCCCTTGAAAACCAAATCACATCCGAAAACGCAGCTCGAATAAAAGCAAAGATTATTGGCGAGGGTGCAAACGGTCCGACTTCACCGGAAGCGCACGAAATCATAAAAAAACGTGGAGCACTAATTATTCCAGATAACTACTTGAATGCTGGAGGCGTTACCGTTTCGTATTTTGAGTGGCTGAAAAACTTGTCACATGTTCGGTTTGGTCGTATGGACAGAAGGTTTGAAGAAAATGCTTTTAGAAAAATTGCCGACGGAATTGAATCGCTGGTGGAAAAGAAATTTTCCGAAAAACAGTATCAAAATATCGTTCATGGAGCTGATGAATACGACATTGTTGACTCCGGACTCGAAGACACCATGGTAGGTGCGTACAATGAAATCAAGGAGATACGCGATAGGCTTGATATTGATTTGCGTACAGCTGCTTTCGTTAGTGCGATTGAAAAGATCGGAAAATCTTATGCGCAATTGGGTATTTTCCCATAAGATTTTTTTGGTATATTATCTCATTGTTACGAGAAGGTCATATAAAACAGCGCATTACAATAGGTCAGGAATTATCAGAATTTTTGCTGCTGTCGAATAGATTAGTCATGGGTTAAAACCCGAATGAAGGGAAAAAAATAAGGCTCCACCCTTCTACAAGTGGAGCCCTGGGTCTTAGTCGTCAATAGATGTATGTGATTTGAAAATCGTTTGAGGCATGGATAACTGAGTGAGCCTCAATTCAAATCTAAATTACGGTGTTTTAACGCTTAACTCAATCGCATAAGTATGTGATTGGGTCTTTTTTGTGCGTTTTTAACATGGATTAACACCATTATCGAGCTTTAACAAAAGTTTTGGCTCAGTTTTTGATGTTTATCTAAATGTCTGTACAACTATAACGCAGTTATTGAACATATGTTGCTCGGCCGCGTGTATTTTTTAGGTAAACTTCCTTTTAGTCGATTGGCTCACCATCGGGCACCGGACCATCTTTCGGCTTCTCACTCGACTTCAGCTCCATCATATTTCTAAAATTGATATCTCTCTGCGGGAATGGGATTTCAATATTATGCTCTCTAAATAATCGAACAATATTCATTCTGATTTCAGATGCCACAATATGATGGCGTTTAGCTGTTAAAATCCAGCTAGTAACAACCATATCCCACGAAGAATCACCGAAACTTGTAAGGAGAATGACTGGTTCAGGTTCTTCCATAACTTCCGGGTGATCTAGAGCAGCTTTTCGAAGTGCCATAATAACATCATCAAGATTACTACCATATGAAACGCCTACCTCAACCCTACCCCGAATTCTATCGTCACCACCGTGCGAGTAATTAACCACACTTCCAGAAATGAAATCAGCATTTGGTACAATAATGGAGATATTCTGCAGACTCTGAATCGTGGTACTTCGCATATTGATCTCCTTCACATCTCCTTCCATCTCGTTCACCACAATTCGATCACCAATTTTGATGGGACGCTCAATCAGAAGAATTAGTCCGGCAATGAAGTTGGAGGTAACATTCTGAAGTCCAAAGCCAATACCTACCGATAACAATCCAAAAATGACCGCCAACCCGCTTAGATCTATACCAATAAATTGAAAGGAGATTACAACACCGATGAAAATGATAAAATAATTGGTGAACCGGATTAACGTGAAGCGAATTCCTTCATCCATTTGAATTCCGCCTAGTACTCTACGGAACAAAAATCGACTAAATACCCGGGCTCCAATAGAAAAGACTACTAAAAACAGAATAAATACAATCAACGAATATATCGTTACTGGTGTATTCTGCAAGTTGAATAGTTGAATTGTGAGAAATTCGTGCAGCTGCGCTAAAACACTTTTTTCAATATTTGCGTAGGTATTTTGGACGTGTTCAATAACATTGGTAGTGTCTACTACGGTAGAGTCCGTTTCAATATTCATGTGGGGCCTGATTGTATGATGTGCTTTATTGTGACTAAAAGTAGTGATATTCCAGCTGAAAGACACTTTGACTCATAAAATGATGTAGATTTTTTCATTTGTGGGATGTGCACCCTATATTTCGGTCGCTCAAATTAATCTTTAAATTATTTCTCATGCGACTAATATTATTTGGCCCACCTGGTGCGGGAAAAGGCACGCAAGCAAAGTTATTGGAAGAAAAACTGAACATTCCCCAACTTTCTACCGGCGACATGTTTCGGAACGCTATTAAAAACCAAACTCCGTTGGGGGTTAAGGTTAAAGCAATTATGGATTCCGGACAGCTTGTATCGGATGAGGTTGTTGTAGATATGGTCGCCGAAACTATTGATAAGGCTGAGTTCGCCAATGGATACATTTTGGACGGATTCCCGCGAACTGTGGCTCAATCTGAAGCTTTCGATGCGCTTTTGGAAAAACGCGGTGAAAAAGTGGATGCTTTTGTTGCGATGGAAGTTCCCGATGATGAACTCATAACCCGACTCGTGAATCGTGGTCAGGGTCGCGAAGATGACACTCCCGACAAAATCAAAGTCCGTTTGGCAGTTTACCAAGATGAAACCGCACCGGTTCTTGCCTACTACGAGGCAAAAGGTCGCGCTAAACGCATCAATGGCATCGGATCAATCGAAGAAATCCAGTCCCGAATTCTGGAAGCGATTAAGTAAATTCTGTGTTCAATAGTTTGGCGAGTAATTTTCTTGCCAGATTATTGAACAATTATCTTACTCAATACTTGCCAAAATCGATGGCGTTACGCCTTTCAAGTCTTCTATATTGATGAAATTCCGGGCGGCTGGTCCGGAAACAATCAATGGCACATTATTCACCGTGTGCGTTTTTATGGATAGATCTTCAATGTTTCCGTGATCACTACATACCACCATTGTATGAGTATTATTATTACTCAAAAACGAGTAAATAAATTTATCAATTCGTTCTATTGCTAAAACAGCGTCGTCAAGTTTCTGAGCATGACCCGCCTTATCGGTCAGATAATACTCCATTAAAACGACATCATATTCGTCAAGTGCATTCAAAACCCGTTTCGAAGCCTCATCATACGAAATAGCAGGGACTTCAAGATTTAGCATTTTTTTCCAATAATCCTGCAAAATTTCAGCGGTAAGGGCTTTACCCGCAAACACTTCCTCAACGGAGTTTATTTTTAGTCCGGCACTGCGTGTCATTAATGTGGCACAACTCCACCGATTCCGCAACGACGCCCGCTCGAAAAAAATCTCGGGAAAAGCATTCATAAAGTATGGCCGCTTTCCCATTTGCTGAACCTGGTGAAACAAACTTCTTTCTTGCAGCAAAACCTTGATTCCAGTATGCGGATACGGACCAAAATGTTTGCCAATCATGGCTGAGGCATTCTCGCCAGAGAACAACGTCGCCTGACCCGTTCCACTTTGTGGCAAACCATCAACCCCAAGTGTTGCGTCAACTGAGCGAAAAACCAAATCAGATGTACTTATCGGAGGCGCGTCTATCGTAAGCCTTTCCCCACCTGTGAGTTGCTGAAATCCTTCGAAATCACGAACTGAAAACGGATTATATGCGGATGAGGGCCCAATTCCAATTCCGTCGATGAATAGAAATAGAACTCCCATCAGCGCTCCAGGATTAACGTTACCGGTCCGTCGTTTACGAGTGAAACCTCCATCATGGCACCGAATTCACCCGACTCAATTGCAAGATCGGAATTGGATTTCAGGTAAGATAACATGTACTCATACAGCGGAATGGCGGTTTCGGGTCGGGCCGATTGAATGAAACTCGGTCTGGTTCCCTTGTTTGCATCGCCATAAAGAGTAAACTGAGAAACAACCAGAATCCCGCCGCCAACATCATTAACGGAGCGGTTCATTTTTCCATCCTCATCGGTAAAAATGCGCAATTTGATGAGTTTATCGCACATCCAGCGCACTTGCTCTTCGGTGTCGGTTGTATGGAATCCGGCTAGTACCAGAAGTCCATGATTAATATTTCCAATGGTTTGACCATCGACGTTTACAGAGGCCCGGGAGACTCGCTGGACAACAGATCGCATGTAGATAACTATGTTAATAAGTGGATATTTGATGTGGGTAACTTGTGCGGAACAGAGATAAACAAAATGCAAATTTAGTTATACAATCTCATCCACAGAAATTACGAGGTACTCCACAGTCGATCGGGATAACTTTGGATGTTAATAAGTTTTCATCTGTGAAATATGTAACATATGTAAGGATGTTGGTAACTTGTTAACGGCACCAGATAAATCAAATAGAAACAATATCCGAATTATCCACATTTTCATAAACAAGTTGTTAACAAAGCAAAAACTTTATAGAATAACTTTGTTATCAACATATCCACATCCCCTACTAAGAAGAGAAAACCTTAAAAAAAATATTTTTCTATTGTAAGACCCTGTGGACAACTTTCTTTTTTTATTGAACTCTATTTTAATAACCCATTAGTCAAATAGAATGTTCGTGGCAGTTTGTGTATTTTACAGACTAATCCATTTTCAGCAGAAATTCTGCCTTTAACCGCAAAATTGCATTCCTAAATGAAGAAGCCGATTACCTACAAAGATTCGGGCGTTGACGTAAAAGCCGGCGAAGAGCTGGTAAAATCCATCAAGTCGATCGTTAAAGAAACTCATAACGAATCTGTATTAAGTAACATTGGCGGATTTGGCGGACTCTTCCGTCCTGATTTTTCCAAAATGGCAGATCCTGTGCTTGTAAGCAGCGTCGATGGCGTCGGAACAAAGCTCGTGGTCGCTTTCAAAGCCGAAAAGTACGATACCGTGGGCCAGGACCTTGTAAACCACTGCGTGAACGATATTGCCGTATGCGGGGCAGAGCCACTCTTTTTCCTCGACTATTTCTCGACAGGAAAATTGAATCAGTCGATTGCCTATGATGTCATCAAAGGTTTCACGATGGCGTGCAAAGAAAACGGCTGCGCGCTGGTCGGAGGCGAAACGGCCGAAATGCCCGATATATACAAAGAAGGTGAGTTTGATTTAGCTGGCACCATCGTCGGTGTGGTAGACCGAGAAAAAATCATCGACGGAAGTAAGGTCCAAAAAGGCGATATGCTATTCGGACTTCCCAGCACCGGACTTCATACAAACGGATATTCTTTAGCGCGCAAGGTCCTATTCGAATCGTACGACATCAACGATCGTCCGGATGAATTAGTCGGCAAAACGATTGGCGAAGTCCTCCTCCGGGTTCATAAATCGTATCTAAACGAAATTCGGGAGCTCAAGGAAATGGATGGCGTTCACGCATTTTCGCACATCACGGGTGGCGGAATCGAAGGAAATACAAATCGCGTGCTCCCAGACGGACTCAAATTGGATATAGACTATGCCTCCTGGGATCGTCCCGCGATTTTTGATTTAATTCAGAAAACAGGAAATGTGCCCGAGGAAGATATGCGCTTGTCGTTTAATCTCGGAATTGGCCTGGTAATCGTGGCCTCATCCGATAAAATAACCGATATCGCAGAATGGTCATCGAAGGTAGGAACCCCCTTATACATAATCGGAGAGGTAGTTTAATGCCAACAGTTAAGCTGATTGAAATCGCCCACGGGCGCAGTGGCGACAAAGGAAATGCGAGCAATGTGGGAATAATCGCCCGACATCCCGATGTATATGCGTTCTTGTGCGAAACTTTGACCACCGAAAAGGTCAAAGATCACATGAAAAATATCTGTAAGGGCAAAGTCGAGCGATTCGAGCTTCCGAACATTGGCGCGCTGAACTTTTTGCTTCACGACAGTCTTGGCGGAGGCGGAACCGTTTCACTCAAACTCGACGCGCAGGGAAAGACCCATGCATCAATCCTGCTGCGTATGGATGTTGAGGTGCCTCAGGAGTTACTCGATAGCATTAAGGCCATGCCAGTGCCCGGAACTGAATTTGCGTAACCTCAGGGTCTGGTTTCTAAATTGAGTACTGGTAGACCCGAAGAATTGGAGCGCCATCTTCATCGGTAGTGGAAGAAAAAACTTGTCCATCGATGACCCTGGTTACCGATTCGCCATTATGCTTAGCTAATAGGTCACCATTTTCCGAGAAAATTAGCCAGTATGCATCCTCCTCTTCAACCGAACGTAACCACACATAACCGGCCGGATCATATAAAATACCGTCGACTTTATTTCTGAATTCAGGGAACTGAGACATTAATTGCGATGTGCTCACTCCTTCAAGACCAGATCTTCCTACTAAATCATCTATAAATTTACGTCTTTCATCCTGAGCATAGACAATTTCCGGACGATTTAGCGCCACTTGCGACAACACTTCCTTCGTATTTATATCATAAATCGTAAAGCCGAGTGTGCCCGAATGGGCGTGAATTATCTTATTTCCTTCAAAAGCCACTAGATTTTTTGGATGATGGGTTGTTGAAATAGACATCATCGCATTTCCGTTCTGCTGGATGACCAAAAACTCAGATTTACTGAAATCAAACATACTACTGTCGGCGACTTCACCAGAGGAATTCAGCAGCATTATATGATCTACCCCGTCTTCAACCTGAAAATTGGATGTTCTGAAAACCACAATTTCGCCATTATCCATTAGGTGATATCTGTTTGGAAAAATTGTAGTCGTAACATCAGTAATTGGTGAAATTTGTGCTGCGTCGACTTCAAAAATAGAATAACGTCGTTGAGAGAAATCAAAAAGCATCAACTTATTATCCTGAGTTTTAGACAATTGAAAAGATGGAAATTGAATCTCACCCGGACCTTGTCCTTCATTTAAACCTGTGCGAATAAATTCGCCGTTTTCATCAAAAAGATGGAGTTTTTTGCTACGCTGATCTAAAACTACAATGGTTCCGTCGTTCATAATCTGAACATCTGAAATACCTCCCAACATGAGATCATCGCTGTCCTGGATTACAAAAACAGGCTCCAGATTAATTTCGGGTACATCCAACGAATGGTATTCACTCTGATCTGAGGCACATCCAATAACTATAAATAAGGAAATTAATAGGAATGAAAGGTGTTTAGTGATGTTCATTTTTATTGATTTTAATGAATGATGCGGATTTTGGAATGTATTAAGTACGAGTTTAGTCGGAAACAGTTTAGCCATAGTTTAATTAGATTCAGCGGTGTTTCTGAGATAAAAATGGAAAACCTAAATCGGTTTGAGTAATGATTTCTCAATTAAATAATGGCCGGAAAGACTGTTTCCCTCCTGGGAAGAGTTTCTGATTGTTTATTCGAACGATTATAGTAAGGTTGTCGACTTCAGCACATCAATCGTTTAAAAATTTATAACGACGCTTTCGGAGCCTGTTCTACCTGGAATGATGGCAAAACCGATTCCTATGTCGATTGGAAAATTGTATAACAATCGAATGCGTGCCCGAATACCGGCTCCGGCCAATGTTAAAGGATTATCGGCGAAATTATTGGCCAGTGTTTGGGTAAATAGCACGGCATAAACCCGTTCCAAATACACAGGAATGAAGAATCCGCCTGTATCTGGATACAAAAGTGGGACGGTATAACGGGCAGAAAACAAAGCTAAGTTCTGATTTTGAAAAGTGATGTCGTCTAAATCAAAGC
>JAIUMT010000131.1 GCA_022565415.1 Balneolales bacterium
ATTTATATTTTACCCGAAATCTCCGCGGTACATCTCGCCTGAAGATGCCAAAGAAATTATTAACTGGATTGAAGGTCCCGATTGTGTGGGTGTTTTCGTCAATCAGCCTTTAGAGGAAGTTCAGGAAATTGCTGATACCACGGGAATTACAGTTGTACAATTGCACGGCGATGAACAGCCGGAATACTGCGAACAACTCGAACATGTGAAAATCATCAAGGCATTTCGTGTTTCCCCTGAAATGACGAGCGAACATCTTCGTTATTTGATGGAACCATATACCAAGCATGTTGATTTCTTCTTATTCGACACGTATGTGGCTGGGCAACCGGGTGGAACCGGAAAAACCTTCAATTGGGAGGTAATTAATGAACTAACCGAAGACTACGACATTTTCTTATCAGGTGGCTTGACTCCGGAAAACATTAAATCAGCGACTAAAACGGTCCATCCGTATGCAGTAGATCTGTCTAGCGGGCTTGAAATTTCGCCAGGAGTGAAAGATTTTGCCAAAATGGAAGATTTCTTCGAGCGGATGGAGAAAATCAACGAACAGTTCAGTCATTTTTAAAAAAAACATCACAATGCAGTATACAAGTCCGACTAAAACCGGCTATTTCGGAAAATTCGGAGGTAAATTTGTACCGGAAATTCTTATTCCAGCCCTCGAAGAACTTGAAGCAGCGTATGATTTAATTCGCGATGATCCTTCTTTTGAAAAGGAGTATCTGTACATGTTGCAGGAGTATGTCGGGCGACCAACTCCGTTAACGTTCGCAGAACGCCTTACAGAACATTACGGAAAGGCGAAAATCTACCTGAAACGTGAAGATCTGTGTCATACGGGTGCTCATAAAATCAATAACACCGTTGGCCAGGTGCTTTTGGCCCGAAGAATGGGTAAAAAGCGCATTATTGCCGAGACCGGAGCAGGTCAGCATGGCGTGGCAACAGCCACAGTTTGTGCACGATTCGGCATGGAATGTGTGGTTTACATGGGCGCCGAAGACACCGAAAGGCAAAAACTTAACGTAGATCGTATGCGCCTGCTTGGTGCAGAAGTTCGTCCGGTTACCAGCGGATCTCAAACGTTAAAAGACGCTACCAACGAGGCTATCCGAGACTGGGTTACGAACGTAGAAGACACATTTTACATCATCGGATCTGTGGTCGGTCCGCATCCGTACCCAATGATGGTTCGCGATTTCCACCGAATTATCGGCGACGAAACGAAACGACAGCTTTTGGAAAAAGAAGGACGTTTGCCGGATCACATCATTGCTTGTGTCGGTGGTGGATCAAACGCCATGGGCATTTTCTATCCGTTCATCGAAGATGAATCGGTAAAACTGTACGGGGTGGAAGCAGCCGGATATGGCGTCGAGTCAGGTAAAACGGCAGCGACCTTCGCCAAAGGAACACCTGGCGTACTACACGGATCTTTGAGCTATTTACTTCAGACCCATCAGGGGCAAATTGCCCTCGCGCACTCAGTAAGCGCCGGACTCGATTACCCTGGAGTTGGTCCCGAACACGCTCACTTATTCGACATCAAACGTGTTAAGTACGTTCCGATAACAGATGAAGAAGCCATGGATGGCGTTCGATTAACCTCAAGCATGGAAGGTATTATTCCTGCGCTGGAAACGGCCCATGCGATGGCCTATTTGGAAGTGCTCATGCCAACGACTTCATCCGACGAATTAGTGGTCATAAATTGTTCAGGAAGGGGAGATAAAGATATGGGAACCATCTCCCAATTCATTTAAACATCGAAGTTAAAAATATTTCAATATGTCTGTAGAGCGAATTTCATCGGTTTTTACAAAAGATAGAGTCGATCCGGTGATGGCACTTTTTATCACAGCCGGATATCCGGAACCATCCGTAACGCCTGATCTGCTTCTGGCTTTGGAAGAGTCCGGAGCCGACATTATCGAACTGGGTATGCCGTTCAGCGATCCGCTTGCCGACGGACCAACCATTCAGTATTCGAGTGAAGTCGCCATAGAGGCTGGCACCGATTTGGATAAAATTTTCGGAATGGTGAAAGAGGTGAGGCAATCATCTCAGATTCCGATAGTGCTTATGGGTTATATCAATCCGATTTTGCACTATGGGATTGATGAGTTCTTTAAAGCTGCAAGCGAGTCGGGTGTAGATGGATTTATTTTGCCTGATGTTCCTGTGGAAGAATCCACTCTGATTGAGGAATTTTGCCGCAAATATGAAATGGCTTTGATTTATTTGGTTGCTCCGAACACCAGCGATGCGCGCATGAGGCTCATCGATTCTAAATCTCAGGGATTTGTGTATTGCGTTTCGGTAACTGGAGTAACAGGCGCCAGAGATGGCGATCAAGTAGCTACATCAGTTCAGCGATTCATCGATCGCGTGAAACAAAATGTGGTGCACAATCCGGTTTTGGTTGGGTTTGGAATCAAGTCTCACGAAGATGCGAAACGGATATCGGCGGGTTTGAACGGATTTGTGGTTGGTAGCGCCTTAATCGACACCATCCGAAAAAATTATCCGAACTCCGATTGGCTGGATCAAACAAAAGCGTTTGTGCGTGATATAAAATTTGGTAAGTAACCGATTCGTTAAGGTTAGGTAACATTAATATGCAGTTCCATAAATTTGTACGGTTCCTTATACTGATTTAAATCAAATTATTGCTTATGAAAAATGTCTTACTACTTCCGTTACTCGCTTCTTTGCTATTTTCTGTAATTGCCTGCGGAGGTGATTATCGTCAGAAAGCGCAAGGACTGCCATCTGAGGTCTATGTTTTAATGGATTCATCCAGACATGAAGGACCAGTTGCTGAAGCGTTGAGAGACGTTTACGGGGAGTACATATTTACGATGCCCCGCTACGAGCCCCGCTACGATTTGCGATTTGCTGGTCTGCGAACCCAGAATGACTTACAACAAGCTCAAAAGCACAGAAACCTAATTATTGCCGCATCAATTGATGAGGACAGTAATGTTGGATCGTATTTGCGCTCGTTGCTTAGCGAAGAAGTTCAGGCTCGCGTTCGCGCAGGCACTTTGCATGAAATTCCCCTCAAAGACCGTTGGTACCGCGATCAATGGATATTAATTCTCACAGCAGCCGACGAAGAAACACTGGAAGCGCGCATCAGAAATAATTCAGGTTCACATCTGCGTACACTAAATGAAGTGGAGCTGGCTCGATGGACATTAGAAGTTTATCGCCGAGGTGAGATTCCCGCCATAGCCGATACCCTCTGGAATGAGCGTGGTTTTCGGTTTCGCGTGCAACACGATTATGAAATCGGAGTAGATACAACAGATTTTGTTTCTATGCGACGTTTCCTCCCAGAAAACGATCGTTGGATCTGGGTGTGGCACAAAGATAATGTTGCCGATCTGGATTTTATCTCTGAAAAATGGATTAATACCACCCGCGATAGTTTATTGAATATCTACATCCGTGGTTCTAGAGAAGATGCCTACATACGTTCTGATTACAGGCGAGGTCATAAAACCGAGTTCATGCGAATTAACGATATGGAAACGTATGAGTCGCGAGGAAGTTGGATTATGTCTGACTATTCAATGGGCGGACCCTATCTTAACTATGTATTTCATGATGCTGACCAACAACGCTTATACATGATGGAATTAGCTCAGTTTTCACCACGATATCGACTGCGCCGCTTTATGTATCAGTTTGAAGCCATTGCACGAACGTTTGAAACCAATCCGGATTTTGATCCGGCTGATGTTCAGGTTCCGCTTTCAGTGGCTGAGTAAGCTGTGAAATCCCGCTTTGAATTCGTGAAAGACGCCCTCGAAGCTCGGCAACGTGCGGAACAGTTACGTTCTCTGAATGAATTTGAAAAAGATTCGGGTTTAATTAATGTCTGCGGCAACGACTATCTCGGATTGTCAAAACATCCGCAGGTAATTAACTACTCTCAAAACTATTTACTGAAATCAGGTGCCGGAAGTACTGCTTCTCGTCTAATAGCAGGAACAAATCGAGCCCACATTGAGCTTGAAAAAGAGCTGGCAACCTGGCTTGAACGAGAATCGGTTCTCCTGTTTAACTCCGGATTTCAGATGAACTCGTCGTTGATTGGTGCCCTCGCCGATAAGAACACGCACCTCTATTACGACAAACTCAATCATAACAGTTTGATTCAAGGTGCTATTTTGAGTCGGGCTAATCTGCATCGGTACCGTCATTGCGATACAGATCACCTCAGCACACTTATCAAAAAGTATCACTCTGCCGGAAAGCATCATATCATCGTTACTGAAAGTGTGTTCAGTATGGATGGTGATGTGCCGAACTTGTCCGAAATTTCGAATATTGCCGATGAGTTTGACGCTATTTTGATTGTTGATGAGGCACATTCTGTTGGGTTGTGGGGTCCGGGAGGACGTGGATTCACATTCGACGACTCTCGCGTCGATATGGTGCTTGGGACATTCGGTAAGGCCTTCGGATCATTTGGCGCCTTCGCGGCCTGCAGCGATCAGCTGAAGACCTACCTGGTGAATTTTTGTCCGGGTTTCGTGTATACCACAGCGTTGCCACCAGCTACAATCGGTGCCACGTTGGGTGCACTTAAACTGATGCCGACTTTGGACGAAGTGAGAAATCGGGTTTTAAACCTCTCGCAGAAGTTTCGCACAGAGCTCACTCAACACGGATTTGATATTTCCGGATCTACATCTCAAATAATTCCCGTTGTTATCGGAAGCGAGGAAAAGACGTTAGAACTGGCTCAAAAACTTCAAAATGCGGGGTTTCAGGCGTATGCAGTACGTCCGCCTACGGTAGCTGCCGGACGATCCCGAATTCGATTCACAATCACAGCAGATTTAACTGAAAAGCACATCGATCAGCTCATTGCCGAATTACTTACGTCATGAATCAATCAGAATATGTAGTCCATTTGTTTCACGGATGGGGGTGTACTTCTGATATCTGGAAGCCATTAATCCGTGAACTTCGTATGCATTCGGTATTGAAAAACGCTGATTTTGTTATCTACGATCGCGGTTATTCGTCAGTTGAAAGTTCTTCATTATTTCCAGAAGCATTTGCCTCCGATAAAAAGCATATGCTGTTTACCCACTCGATGGGACATTTTTTTGTTCCTGCCGGTTTGTGGCCGCATGTATCACATTGGAACATGATTAGTGGGTTTCTGCAGTTTCATGATGTCGGTAAAGAGCAATCTAAACGCGTACTGAAACGAATGATTCGATCGTTGGAATCAGACCCATGCCAGGTTTTACGACAGTTTCATCAAAATTTATTTTCGCCTGTTGAACAACTAAATTCAGACGGATTGGTTATCAAAAATTTTGATATAAGTAGATTGAGTAATGATTTAGTAACCTTAGATTCGGCAGAATTCGACAAATCTTGTATCGTAGATTCAACTAATCTGAGTATCTTTCATGGTACAGAAGACCGCATTGTACCCCTTGACCACGCCGTGCTCGTGAGCGAACAATTGAACGCATCCGACCCAATATTCGTTAATAATGGAAGCCACGCAATTTTGATCACAGATCCCGTAACCATCGCAAGCGAAGTGGAAAAACAATTAAACACATCTTTTTGAAATGTCTAACGTTCTCTCGACCGAAGTAACTGATATTAAAGAAAAAGTTGCTCAAAATTTTGGTGATAAAGCACGGGACTATAATCTCTATGCTTTCGTGCAGCGCAAAGCCGCAGGCAGGTTTGCAGAGCTGGCAGAAGATGTGGTTGCCGACCTGGAATCACCGTATCTCGAATTAGGATGCGGGACGGGATTTATCACTCAACCCGTCTTAAATCGATTATCTGGGGGGACCTTTTTCATAACGGATCTTTCCCCCGAAATGCTCGAGTCTTGTCAGCGAGATTTGGCAAAACCCGGGAATGTAGATATAGTTTTTGAGCAACGAGACGCGGAAGATCAGTTACCAGAAAATTCTTACGGTTTGATTACGACCGCCCTCACAGCACAATGGTTTGAATCAACGGAAAACACACTTTTGGGCTATCTGAATGCCCTGAAACCCGGTGGTGTGCTTATGTACTCTTACTTGGATGATCGCTGTTTCCCGGAGTGGAAGGCGCTGTGTGCCGAGACTGGTATTCCATTTACAGGCAATGTGTTGCCCCCAGCTGTGCCACTTTCATTCGATCCCGAGCGTTTCAGTTGGGAATTTTTTACAACCGAATTGTTTACCGAGGAATACGATTCACCATCTGAGTTTTTTAGAAACCTAAAGCGAATCGGAGCTGGCACGCAGCGATCGGGTCAGAAGAATAATCCCGGTGCCATTGTACAGCTAAATGAACAATGGTCGTTGCGACGCAAAAATGTATTTCAGGTAACTTATGGGATTACCTTCGGAGGGATTCGTCGTAAAAGGGTAGGCTAATGCGAGCGGATTTTCAGCCGGTCTGGGTTTTAGGAACCGATACGGAAATTGGCAAAACACTGGCCTCCGCGCTAATCCAGCATGCACTTGAGGCTTCGTATTGGAAGCCGGTCCAAAGCGGGTCCGATAATGGTGTGACCGATACGATGCGCGTTAAGTCGTTGTCGCAACGGCCGGATGAAAGCTTTTTACCAGAACGGTGGCACTTAACCGAGCCGTTCTCGCCTCATAAATCGGCAAAAATTGACGGAGTTCGTATTAGATTGGCCGATTTTTCGTGGCCGGAATGTCGCGATACGTACTTAGTCGCTGAAGGTGCCGGCGGACTACTTGTTCCGCTGAACGATAAGGATTTACTTATTGATCTTGTTGCACAACTAAGTGCTCCTGTTATCTTGGTATGCAGGTCATCGCTAGGTACGATTAATCATACTTTATTATCGGTAGAAGCCCTTCGTTCGCGAAATATCCCAATTATTGGCTTCATCATGAGCGGTCGGCGGGATGCAGATAATAAACAAGCCATTGAGCACTTTTCCGGACTAGAATGCCTGGCCGAAATTCCTTATCTAGATGATATTAATCCGCGGGTTATCAAAGAGCTCGCGATTAACACAAAAATTGCCGCCAAAATCAAGGGTCGCCTAACTGAAATGCACTTTTAGTCCGTATTTATGCCAAAATCATATCCGAAAATCTGGAAACCATTTACGATTCAAGGCGATCAGGCCCCGCAGCCAACAAAAGTGATTTCAGGAAACGGATTATGGTTAACGCTCGAGGACGGCACGGAGGTCATGGATCTCATATCAAGCTGGTGGGTCAACCTTCACGGACATGCGCACCCTGCTAGTGCCCACGCCATTGCAGAGCAGGCGCAAAAGCTAGAGCATGTAATTTTTGCAGGAGTTACCCATGATCCGGCCGAACATCTAATAGACGAGCTCATTGACCTTACAGAAGGTACTTTTCAGCATGCTTTTTTCAGTGATAACGGCTCTACAGCAGTCGAAGTCGCCCTCAAAACAGCCTATCAGTACTGGCAAAACAAAGGAATCGATTCGCGAAAACGAGTTCTTGCATTCGAGGGAGCTTACCACGGCGATACAGTAGGAGCAATGTCGGCAAGTTCTCCGTCCGTTTTCAACGACGTTTTCAAGCAGTGGATGATGACCGTCGATCGTGTTGAATATCCTTCAACTTGGATTGGTGACACCGAAGTCGAGGCAAAAGAAGAGAATGTGCTGCGTAAAGTTAAGTCACTTTTCGAGAGCAATCCCACTGAGTTTGCTGCTATTCTAATCGAGCCGTTGATTCAGGGAGCGGGAGGAATGAACATGTGCCGTCCGGAATTTTTACGGCGACTGGAACAACTCGCCAAGGAATTCGATGTTCTGGTGATTTACGATGAAGTCATGACAGGCTTCGGTCGTACCGGAAGCCTATTTGCGTATCAGAAAGCGGAGACTAGTCCGGATTTAATCTGCCTCTCAAAAGGACTAACCGGCGGATTTCTGCCCATGGCATTGACCCTAAGCAACTCCTCCGTGTTTCATACATTTTACGCCAATGATGCCAGTAAAACCCTATGGCACGGTCACTCATACACGGGAAATCCGTTGGGGTGTGCCGCAGCTGTTGCTTCACTGTCGCTCACTAAAGCAGCGATACCCAAACTCTCACAAATCCAGAAATGGCACCAAAAAGGAATAGAATCAATTGCGGAATTATCATCCGTTAAGCGTCCGCGAATTTGCGGGACTGTTGCCGCAGTCGATATTCAAACAGAAGGTGCAGATGGATATCTGAATTCGATTGGTCA
>JAIUMT010000132.1 GCA_022565415.1 Balneolales bacterium
ACCATGAAGCCCATACATTCACAAAGGTTACTTTACCTTCGAAATCACCCAAACTAACAGGATTTCCTTCGCCGGTAATCATTGTGAAGTTGTAGTCGGAATCTGTGAGAAATGGCCCATCGGCTGTTTCAATATTCACTATCTTCGCGTTGAATAAGCCTGTATATAGCATTGCCTTCTGCATTCCGACAATCACATGGGTATGCAAGCCCGTTATCCAAAGGATACCTACCACAGCGCCAATGCCCAACCATTGCACTATACTTTTTCTCAGACTCGATTTCCCGTCTTGGGTTTTATTTTGATTCTTACTCATATTTTAATGCTCGATTCTTGATTCGTTATAATTAGTTTGTAAAAGTGGTGGCCGAAATTGAATATGGTTCATATAGCTTGATCCATTCTGCTCCTTGAGTGAGTTTTCAACCTTATCCAACTTCTATTTTGAAATTATTGGGCCGCTAGCTCTTGCAAAACTGGAAGGAGTTGTGCTTTGCTCACCATACCCGGTACAAAATGCTCTATCTGACCTAGCTTATTGATGATAAAGCTGGTCGGCAATCCGGGCAACGGTCCGTATTTGGCATATATCGTACCGTCATCTATAACAAGGGGATAGTTAATCTTAAACTCTTGGGCAAACGGGCGAACAACATCCCACCCCTTTTCATCTACCGATACTCCGACAAATAGTACCCCATCATTTTTCATTTCATTTTGCAATTCAATAAAATCAGGGATTTCTTCTCGGCAGGGAGGGCACCAGGTCGCCCAGATATTCAGAACAATAACCTTTCCTTTATGATCGGAAAGCGTGAATTGCTCTCCTTCCATATTTGTAAGGGTGAAATCAGGTGCATCGACAAGCCCCTGTGTGTTCGTTTGCTCTGTCGAAGGAGGATTTGGGTTAAAAGATGAGGTGTTAAATGGGCAGTAGGCACCACCCTCACTACGAACAGCGCTGAAAAGAGCTGTAAATGACATACCGATAATGAGTATAGGTAGGGTATACGATTTTTTGAAAACGGACATAGTACTAAAAATATAATTGCTTAATTACGTCTTACAGCTTCAAAACCTCTATTAATCGTATGTGATATAGTACGATTGGTGGTAGCGACGTGAAGGTGTAAGCTGGAAGGGCGGGATGTATTTAAGCGAGCCGTGGCGGATCAGCAACTTTTAGAACAAAAAGCTGAGAGTCAGGCAGAATAACTGTGTTATTGGCCAGGGAGGTTGGATGAGAAAGGATTAATGAAATTGTATCTGTGGTAATAAGCTGCAAACTTGTACTGCAGTTATTCACAATTACCATCCCCTTTTTATCTTCAGAATCAGCTCCAGGATGGGTTAAAGTCAGTTGACTATAGTTTAGATCTAAATCTTGCGCTATCGCAAGACCACCTTCGCAATAGGATGATGCGTTAACTTCATAATCCACATAGTTTGTTAGCTGATGTAAGTTAAGGGCGGTAGTGGCAGACCCTATCCCCAACGTACTCGTGAAAACGAGCAGTAAAAAAAATCCAATATGTTTTTTATAGAGGAACAAGGAAGCTAACTAAAAATGATATTCGTGGACAATGCCAGTTCAACGCAGGTTGTCGTTTACTTATTGCGGTTACCGTAAGTCTTTAAAAGACAAATTATTGCGAGGGTTGGGTTTTAAATTGGATAGCTGTATGCAAAAATAGCCATAAATTGCCTTAAAACGCAGGTTTGTTTTTTATGTTTAATTGGTGATATGGAGATTAATGTTCCCAAATCTGCCTCGCTCATTTAGTAGTAAAAACTCATTTATGAAAAACTGGGAATTGATATCCATGTTGTCATTTCACTGTATTTTTTCTATTATGGTGTATAACGACTATCAATAAATATAGGTTCATTGACCCAAAATGAACAATGTCTCCTATATCATCTACTATCTCTATAATTATATCTGTACAATGAAAAAATCATACATCCTTCTGGTGACAATTTTTTTGGTCGCATCGGCTTGTTCACTTCTCTCCGAGGATAACAACAAAGAAAATATTAAGCTAGGCGAAGGGGTTACCGATATTGATGGCAACGTCTATGGTACTGTGCTAATCGGAAATCAGGAATGGATGTCCGAAAACCTCAAAGTTACACGTATGAGTGATGGACGTGAACTGGTCAAGGATAACACCTTGAACTCGACTGCAGCTTCCGACACTACCGCCTATGCTGTGTATCAAGTAAACATTTCAGATGTAGCTAACAACGATTCTCTCGTTTCAAGTCATTACGGCTTCTTGTACAATTACCATGTCGCCACAGATGAAGTTGGAATCTGCCCAGAGGGATGGCGTGTCCCATCTAGGGAAGACTGGGTCGTTTTGACTGATTACCTGAAGGATAGAGGTCAGAAAAACGAAGTAGTTAACAGTAGTGGTGCAGGTAATGCGCTTAAATCAAATCAAGTCTTAAGTAGAGAACAATCTGCTACCGAATGGACATCCTCAGATATTCCGGGATGGTTTACTGATGAAACGCATACAGGAAGAAATTTATACGGTTTTAACGGACTTCCTGGTGGCATGTATAGAAGCTCAGGATCTGAGGGATTGGGCATGTATGGCGCTTGGTGGGATTCTTCTCCAATTGCGGGTGGCGTTGCTGTTTACAGAACGTTGAATTATAATAGTGGTAGTCTTACTACTTCTGGTACTAGTGCGAGTAGCGGTGCCTCAATACGATGTATGAGATAGTATACATCTGACGACATCTTTTCTACACGTGTTGCTATGCTCGCATAGCAACACGATTTCTTTTGTGATTTAACATATCCATCACATTCTGATAGTACTGAGCTAATATTAGTGGTGCATCTTTTATAGATGAATATCCCACACTAAAATAAGCTCGTTATGACTGTCAATCAGACCTACAATCTCAGTCGCTATTTTCAATCCCAGCGCGACCTATTGCACGAGAAAAAGCCGTTCTACCGGTTCGCCGATGATGTGTGGAAGCAAGCGCTGTCTGAAGAAAAGGTGTCGGTACGAGTCCCAGTTAGTATTGCTTAGTATTACTGACCGTACATATTCATGCGGTTTCGTAATTCGGATGGAATTGGCTATTATTTCATGGTCACTGAAAATTTTATCCAAGGGGTCTATATGAATATCAAACTAACTAACTCTAGTCGTACAATTTCGAGGCTTGTCGTCCCAATTGTAATACTTTTCTCTCTTCTGCTTACTGATGTCAGCACTGCATTCGCTCAGAATCAGCTTCCATCAACAGTAATCATTTCGTTAAACTCAAGGCAGGAATTAACTCACGTTCCTAACGAGAATAAAATCAGTCAGCATTTGGGCGGCCCCCGTATGGTGCCGTTTTCAACCTATTTTGAATACGACCGCAACGACTTCCTGTCAAAAATGCCAAACAGGCAAATTCCTGATCATGGAGCAATTGAAGTCCGACTTCTCAATAGTGGAGTTCCATTTGGTAATGGTGGAATAACCTACAGAGCAGAAGTTATCTCACTTCGCCATCCAGACCAAATAACGCACGATGCGTATGAGGGGATGGGGAGATTGGTTCCGGTGAGGGGCTCGGGCGGATCTAATGCGCGACAAGGCGGAGGTCAGCAACAGCAGCAAGTAGCCGGCCCGCCGCCAAACCAGCGTCAAAATTCGCAACAGCGACCAGCAGGTCCACCGCCAACACCCAATTCCGAATTGCCGAATCTGAATGCAAATCCAATTTTTGGGTCATCAACTCTACAAGCCGGATTTAGACCAGATCCTCATATGGTTACGCTCGAAGCCGGCGGATCAACTCCAAAATCTTTTCCAAATTGCGAGGGGTTTATTAACATAGATGCACCCGATCACAATCTGTACTACACACCCGGCAATAACTACCCGCTAAGCTTCTACGCCCAATCTGATGCCGATGTAACACTTCTTATTAACGGACCTAACGGCGCATGGTACTGCGAATCGAATACCGGAAACATGCAAAATGCCCTCATTTATTTCATGACTCCGCAATCTGGGTTGTATAATATTTGGGTTGGTACTCGTCAGCGTGTTCAGGGGTATCCCGCTGCAACCGTAGCGATTTCTGAGGAAAACCTACCAAACGATGTTCCCGCCATGCGAATTCCATAACCTTTAAGTCTTGTAATTCGAACGACATTTTTTAAGCCGGAGGAGTTTTCTTCTTCGGCTTTTTTTATGATTGAATGATGGTAGATCAATTCACCTAGTTAACTTTACTTGTAAAAAAAGTTACGCTCTGCTGTCACGAATTTTTGCCGTAAGCCTGTCTCCTAGGTAACGTTTGTGAAAGAAGCATCTAAACGACAGATTTCTTTTTCAAGTTCGGGCAAAATACCCATACTTTATCGGCAAAGTAACCATCCAGTCTGGGCTAAAATTTTTAACTTCGCACGCTTAATCTGCAGCAGTTGTGTACAAAAACACCCTGTATTTACTAATATTTATTCTGACTCTATCGGCCTGTGGCACCGAATCTGATGTCGTTACGCTTCGCCTGGGTCACGGACTAGACGTCACGCCCCCTGTCCACGCCGGCATGGCTTTCATGGCCGATCGCGTGAAAGAACTCTCCGACGGAGAAGTTGAAATTGTCATCTATCCTAACGAACAACTCGGAACCGAGCGCCAGTCGATGGAATTACTCCAAATCGGAAGTCTCGACATAACAAAGGTTTCTTCGGCAGTGATGGAAAATTTCGCCCCCATGTTCTCCATTTTTGGAGTTCCGTTTCTTTTCGAAAACGACGCACACATGTACTCCGTGCAAGACGGACCCATTGGCGAGCGCATCCTCAATTCCAGCAAACCCTATCGTCTGGTTAGTTTGGTTTTCTACGACGCTGGAAACCGTAGTTTTTACACCCCAAATCGTCCAATTCACACTCCCAACGACCTTCGCGGACTCAACATCAGAGTGCAAGAAAGCGCAACCGCCATCCGTATGGTGAATACTTTCGGAGGTTCTGCCACGCCAGTTTCATGGGGCGAACTTTACACCGCGCTTCAGCAAGGAGTTGTTGACGGAGCCGAAAATAATCCGCCAAGTTTCTATCTATCCAGACACTACGAAGTTTCCAAATATTATACCATCAACGAACACACTGCTCAGCCCGATATTTTGCTCATTTCCGAGCATACCTGGGAAAATCGCCTCAACGAAGAACAACGCGCAATTGTGATGCAGGCGGCCAACGAGTCAGTCGATTATCAACGAAAACTGTGGAAAGAAGCGTCCGAGGCAGCTCTTGCCGCAGTCAAGGAAGCCGGTGTAGAAGTTATTTACCCCGACCGCGAACTATTTATGCAAGCATCCGAACCTATTTACGAACGACTTCAAACGCAAAGTCCAGACTTATACCAGTTAATGCTCGAAATACGGGAGGTCGGCGATGAATTCCGTGATTAAATTTCTGGATTATGTACTGTCCCGTACTTCAATAGCCATTATGGTGCTACTCGTGCTCACCGTTTCGCTTCAGGTTTTCATGCGCTATATCATCGGATCACCTGTCACGTTTACGGAAGAACTGTCGCGCTACCTGCTTATTTGGGTTGGGATGTTCGCTGCCAGTTACGCCTATCGCCAACGCATGCACTTGGCGCTGGATTTACTCATTCTGAAGGTGAAAGGCACGCAAAAAGTGGTCTTGAATGTACTCATTCATTCCCTCATACTGCTGTTTTCGCTCGCTGTTCTCGTTTACGGTGGTGCCCAGCTGGTGTATTTGTCGTTCGAATTAGGACAGTCATCTGCCTCGCTTGGAATATCAATCGGTATTGTCTACTTGGCTCTTCCACTGAGTGGAGTCGCCATCTGCCTTTATGCCATAGATTTCATACGGAAAGAACTCAGCGGAGAGCCCAACGTTACTTCATCCGATATTGAAAACATGTCCGACGGACTAGTGGGCAAAGGCGAAGCCTCATCAGACAACCCTCCTCTTTCACCCTCATCGAAATAAGTTGATATGGAACTAATTGGCATACTTGTACTGGTTATTTCGTTTGTGATTTTGTTGCTCCTGGGGGTGCCTGTTGCATTCTCTATCGGGATTTCAACTGTGCTTACACTTCTGGTTTCGGTTGATTTCACGCCAGCTGTAACGACTATTGCCCAACGAATCGGAACCGGCTTAGACAGCTTTACCTTACTCGCAATTCCGTTCTTTATCCTGGCCGGACAATTCATGAACAAGGGCGGAATCGCCGAACGGCTTATTGATTTAGCCAAAGCGTTGGTAGGCATGCTTCCGGGCGGACTCGCCTACGTGAATGTCGTGTCGGCCATGTTGTTTGGATCTATCTCGGGATCTGCCGTCGCGGCAACCTCCGCTGTAGGATCTTTCATGGCGCCTCAGATGAAAAAACAAGGGTATGATCCGGGGTATTCAGCTGCGGTAAACATTACAGCCTCGACCACGGGCTTGCTCATTCCGCCAAGCAACATCTTGATTGTCTATTCGCTGGCCAGTGGTGGCGTTTCGATCGCCGCACTATTTTTGGCAGTATATATTCCCGGCTCTCTTACGGGACTTCTGTTTATGGCCGTGGCCGGATACTATGCCATGCGACGGAAATATCCCGTAAACGACCGGGTTCCATTCAAAGAAGTTGTTCGCAAGTTTGGCCGGGCTTTCCCGAGTCTGCTCATGATTGTAATCGTGATTGGTGGCATCATCGGTGGAATATTCACAGCAACGGAAGCATCAGCCATTGCGGTTCTTTACGCCTTTGTGTTAGCGTTTTTTGTGTACAAACAAGTGAAACCGGCTGAACTTGCCCGTGTTGTGCTCGATAGTTGCAACACCACGGCAATCGTTGCTCTGCTGATTGGCACATCGCTCGGAATGTCTTGGGTGATGGCCTACGAAAACATTCCTCAATTTGTAACAGCCGGACTCCTCACCCTCAGCGACAATCCATTCCTCATATTGATAATCATCAATATGATTCTCCTCGCGGTGGGTGTGTTTATGGACATGACACCTGCTGTACTCATTTTTACACCCATATTTTTACCAGTTGCCATGGAATTAGGCATGGATCCGGTGCATTTCGGAATCATGATGATTCTGAACCTCAGCGTTGGTCTGTGTACTCCTCCGGTCGGGACGGTTCTATTCGTCGGATGTAGTGTCGCCGGACTTTCCATCACGCAACTTGTGCGACCGTTGATGCCGTTTTTCGCGGCGATGGTCGTCGCGCTGATGCTCGTTACCTATTTCGAACAACTCAGCTTGTTCTTGCCTCGCCTATTTGGATTTTAGCAATACTAACCTGTTTATTCAATGGAATCAATTACATCATCCTTGTTAGCAGAGAACATCAGCTCGGTACTTTCTACGCATTTTCCTGGGGCGGAAGTGCTTGAAGCTTCAATTCAGCAAAGAAACGAGTGTACCTACGCACTTTTGAAAACCGGTACAACTAAGCAACTACTGATTTCAGCATCGGATGCCAAACTTATACCTTCTGGCTTTACCGGTAACCTTGCTGAAAATAACGGATCGGTTCTCTTTCTTGGCGATCTGAGCGAGCAAAATGCCTCGGCGCTTCGACAAGAGTTCAGCTGGGCGGGTCCTGTTTTAATCGGAAACAAAAACTCCTTCGGGTTCGGAGATCGGCTCGGAAATGCGAGTCCGGCCCACCTCAAGTCGCTCGAGGAATCTACATTCTTTCCCATCATCGCCCAACAATCGATTCGCGAAATGGATCGTACCCAGCGCACTGCTCAAGAAGTGATGGACTGCGCGACCTGGGCTGTGTTCGAAATTGGCTACACCAAAGGATTCGGTTCCGATGCCGACCACCTCAAAACCACAGCCGACATCGATCGCACCATGGCTGCCGGATTCACCATGTTCACAATTGATCCGAGCGACTACGTCGACAACCGTGTCGTGGATATGAATGAATCCGAGCTTGCACAGGCATTCGAAGAACTTCCTTGGGACAAGCTGAACGATTCGCCTGAGGCGTTCCGTAGCCGGTTCATTGGCCAAACCTTCGATCTGGGTCATGGCATAGTGCTGAAACCCTCCGAAAAAGACATTCTTTGTGCCGCGGTAAAATACGGTCGTGTGGTGCTGCATACATCCGATATGTTCCGATATATGCGCTCGATCCATGCCGATAAGCCCAGCGAAGTAGAAC
>JAIUMT010000133.1 GCA_022565415.1 Balneolales bacterium
AGAAGGCGGGATGCCTCAGCCAACAGGCGATATGTTCCTGCTTGGAGCCATTTAAAGGTTAAAACCGCAGCAAGATGTTGAGGCTTACTTGACTTCGAAACGAGATCTTCATTTTACTATCGTAGTCGTCAATTGTGCGGAATCTGAAATATCGGTCACAACCTCTCCGGCCTTCATCAATGATATAAGGCGAAATTAATCTTAGTGCTGATGCCGGTAATATTCGCGTTTCGCAGCAGATTCAAAACTACGATTTTCATGCCACCGCCGATAATCTGTTGTACTTAACGCGGTATTCAATGGGCGTTAATCCCGTGATTTTCCGAAACAGATTTCGAAACGATTTGGTATCGGAATACCCAACCTGATACATCACCTCTGAGATATTCTTACGAGTAGTTTCCAAATCTTTCTTAACTGCCTCGATTTTTACCCGCTTCATATATTCGGTAACCGTATTCGATGTCGCCTTTTTGAATCTCCTCTCGAGTGTTCGCCGACTCAACGCCAGCATATTAGCCAACTCATCCACACTTATCGTATGTTCGAAATTCTCTTCAATGAAATACTGGGCTTTTTTGATGATTTCATCGCCGTGATCTCTTTGTCCTTGAAACATCATAAATGGAGACTGACTATCGCGATCGATGTCTATAGAAAATGCTTTTGATGCCGCAATGGCGACTTCACGGCCGGCATATTTCTCGATCAAATACAGTAGTAAGTTAAGGAAAGCATACGCGCCACCACTGGTGTAAATACCATCCTCCTCCGTCATAATTTTCTCATCTACCAGCTGCACCTTCGGATATAATTTCTGAAAGCTGTTGGCATGCATCCAGTGGGTTGAACACTTCTTCCCATCCAACAACCCCGTTTCGGCCAGAAAAAATGCAGCCACGCACATACTCGCCACCTCGGCGCCATTTCTGTACTGATGTAGAATCCACGGAATAAACTCCTGATTGTTGGCCTTAGCGGTAGGAACATCATCAAAAATAGCCGGAATGATAATTAAATCGGTTTTTTGAACTTCCGACATCAGACAGTCTGGTTTGATTGTAAAAATGCCGGGCGACTGACGAGTTTCCGTATCCAGTCCCACCAAATGCACGTCAAAAACAGGTTTTTTGCCCGTTTGCTGTAAGATTCCATTCACCATCGAAAGTATTTGGTGCGTGCCTCCGATGTTAACAATACTGGCGTTCCCGCGGGGAATCAAAATAGATACGTGTTTCATAAGTGGTTGAGTTTTGTTCCTGAATAATGGAAATTGGATACTCGTAACCCGTTTTCCTGCAATCAATAACAATAAAGCAAAATCAGGTGTCGCAATCAACCCGCAAGAATGGCGGAAACACCACAGGCAGAGTTGGCGATAAGACATTAAGTTGTTAGGGCATTAACACAAACAGATATCAACACGAAGCCGATGCCAAACTATTTGCTAACCCAATTCGACCTGAATATATCAATCATCATCAGGCTTATCATATCGGACAAATCAGCATTTTGAGGAAGGCTTTCGGAAAAGATGCGATGCGTTATGATTAAATCAATACAATCATTAAAAATAAAACTATGAAACCAACAACAGCAACATCTATACAAAATCGCCAGGTTTGGGCCAATATTCCCGTAAATGAGTTAGAAAGGACGAGAGATTTTTACACAGATTTGGGCTTTAAGATTAACGGTGAGCGAAATAATGAACAGTTAGTCAGCTTTTTTGTTGGCAAGGATGATTTTGTTGTGCACTTCTTCCTGGAAGAAGTGTTCGAGCATTTCTCGGGCGGGAAAGCAGCCAATCGTGAAAAGGGCAACGAAATTATGTTCACTATTGGTGCTAATAGTCGTGAAGAAGTTAATACTTGGGCAGAGCGAGTATTAGAAGCTGGAGGAACTTTATTCGCCGAACCTGCTGATATCGGAAACGGATGGTATAATTGTGGATTTGCCGATCCTGAGGGCCATAAATGGAATGTCTTTTATAACGGAAAATAGTACCCCTATGAGGAAAATTATCTACGCAGAAAGTGTGTCGCTTGATGGTTTTATCGAAGATGAACAGGGCAACATCGACTGGACAACACCATCCGAAGAGCTGCATCAGCATTTCAACGATCGCGAGAATGAATTCGACACCCATCTTTATGGTCGAAAAGTGTATAACACCATGCTGTTTTGGCACGATGCCGACCAAAATCCAGATTTACAGGAGTATATGAAAGCGTACGCACGTATCTGGCGGCGGCAGCAAAAAATTGTCTTCTCAACAACGCTCAAGACCATAGAAAATGGATTTGAGCTCAAAAACGCCGTCGATCCGCAGGAAATAACCGAATGGAAGAAATCTCCCGGAAAGAATATGATGGTGGGTGGTGCCAATCTTGCATCCACTTTTTTTGATCACGGACTTCTAGATGAGGTTCACATGTACATCTACCCGGTTTTACTGGGAGGAGGCAAGCCCATGTTTCCATCCGGCGACTTGAACAACCTCGACCTGATCGAAAGCAAACAGTTTCCCGGCGGGGTGATTATGCGTAAATACCGAATTCAACGCTAAATGCAGCATTAATTAATCAAAAAGGAACCTTGAAATGACGAATAATAAATCAAAAGTAGAAATAAACGGACGAGAATTGATTATGGAGCGCATATTTGATGCTTCCCCTGAACTGATGTTCGATATATGGTC
Source organism: Balneolales bacterium (assembly GCA_022565415.1). Taxonomy (GTDB): domain Bacteria; phylum Bacteroidota; class Rhodothermia; order Balneolales; family HLUCCA01; genus HLUCCA01. The sequence continues at coordinate 2,702 of JAIUMT010000133.1, forward strand.
CAATTGTAATCACCTCAAGAACTGGTGGGGACCCAAACAATGGCCAATGCACGAATGTGATTTGAATTTTCAGGTAGGTGGCAATTGGCATTTCTGTCTGCGCGGACCGAATGAGGGAGATGAGTCCTGGGGTTTGGCTACCTACACAAATATTGATAAGCCTCGAAAAATTGTATATCAGGACAACTTCTCCGATAAAGATGGCAACGTGAATAAAGAGATGCCCGGAATGTTGATAACAGTTGAGTTTTTTGAACATGAAGGCAAAACGCGTTATGTCGGAACTACGTTATTTGATACAACCGAGACGCTTGAGAAAATAGTTGAAATGGGTGTAGTTGATGGCATGAATAGCTCAATGGATCGCTTAGATGATTATTTAAGAGTATTAGCACAATAAACAATGCGAAAATCCATAATGGTAAAGGATTGCAAGGAGAGTGTTCAAGAAAGTGTCACCCCTTTCTTTCCCCACCATTCATATCGGATGGAAATTTTAATCTTTAGCTGTATTCCACGATTATTTTTATGTAATATGTGTGTAATATAACTGTTCGCACACTATTCATCGAATCCCAAGCAATCATCATGGAAAAGATTGAAATCATAAATTACATCAAATCCCCGTCTTCTAAGGTCTACCAGGCACTTACTTCAGAGGAAGGCTTAGGTACAATCTGGACTTCAAAACTCAAAGTAAAACCGGTAATCGGCTACATATATGAGTTTAATTTCAATGAAGACCCACACACAAAAATGCTAATTACTGGTCTGCACGAAAACCAATGGATCTCATGGGAATGTCTGGCATCGAATATAGAATGGGTCGGAACTACGGTCTCGTTTAACTTGAAAGAAAATAATGGCACTACAGCCGTTTTGTTGAAACATTGTAATTGGCGCGAAATCACCGATTACTATCGTTGGTGCAACTATAACTGGTCCATGTTTTTATACCGCCTAAAAGATTATTGCGAGAATAAAGTTGAAATGGCTGGAAAAACAGCTTTGAAAATGTAGAAACAGCATATTTATCACTATTTAGGTCGTTTATGTGCCTGTCTTTAACGTATGATGAAAACCTCTTAGAGCTCAACTGCCTGCAGAATGCCAGATTAAGAATGTATACTACCACAAATTTCTAGCATCACTACGCGGAAAATCGAAATCATAAATAAGCCCCACAACTTATCCAGCTGCGGGGCTTGCGTCTAGTTCGTATATCTTCTACTTCTATTAGAACTAAAACGTACTATACATTACTTGATGAGAGTCATTCTATTCACCAGCAACGTCTGACCTGCGCTCAAACGATACAAATACACACCACTTGACAGGCTACTTGCATCAAACGATACAGTATGCGTTCCCGCTGCAACTGTTCCATTCACAAGAGTTGATACGAGTCGGCCAGTCATATCGAAGACTTCCAAACTCACATCACCCGACTGTGGAACCTCAAATCGAATCTGAGTCGATGGGTTGAACGGATTCGGATAATTTTGATCTAATCGGAGGCTAAGCGGCTGCTCTGCCGTTACATCATCTATGCTTGTTGATGTAGATCGGGTGAACGTCGCCATGCTCGTTGGACCAGGTGTTACCAAACTTCCATTCGATGCATACGCTCTGTGATAAATTGTCGCAGAACCACCGATTTCAACACCGGCATCAGCTAAAATCATGTCCAAGTCACCCGTCGTCGCGGTAAACATGGGCATGTCTGTACTCACGATCACTACGGTATTTTCGAAATCAGCGTCGGTCGCGGCCTGCCATACATACACAATTCCGTTTCCTGCTGAATCCATAGATTCTGACCACTCAATCGTGATTTCAGTTTCCAAATCCATTCCGAGTGCTACTTCTGCACCATTCGCCGGGAATGTAATCTCCGACTCTGACGGATAAAACTGCAAGTCGGCTAGTAGCTGACCACGAATTTCGCCCGCAGTATTCTCTACTGAGTGAATGTTCACATAGAGTTCACCTGCTAGCAATGCTTCCTGCTGCTGCGTCGTAAGTTCGAAGGTGTTTTCTGAGGCCATAAATACCCCGCCTTTGAGGTCTTCATCAACTTGGGCAACGAGTGCGAAAACAACGCCTCCGTTTGTTCCAACTTCTCCCATGTGGATGTGGGCACCTCCGGCAATTTCAGTCGCGAGTTTGCTTCCAAGTCCGTCGAAGGATCCGGAAATACTGAGTCTGTTCCCTGTGAGTTCGGCTTGAATCAATCCGCGGGCGTCTGACCAAACCGGAGCCATATCGATAACTTCATTGAGTCCGTCGAGGCGGGCTGCAAGATATGTTCGGGCGACGGGCAAAAGCTGACCGCGTAGTTCACCTGCATTTTCCATGTCGGTATGCACATTCACATACAATTCACGGCCATACAGCGCTTCAAGAATTTCAGGAGTGAGGGCGATCGTGTTGTCTGAACGAGCAAATGTACCGCTCATTCCGTCTGCAGAAATGGTCGGATTTAACGAGAACGCGATTCCGCCATCACGGCCCGATACTCCCATGTGAACGTGAGCTCCACCTGCGATTTCAGTTGCTACAGCACTGCTTAAGTCCGAAAAGCTACCGGTTACGATAAGGTTTTCGCCCACGATTTCAGCAACGACAGCTCCGTAAGCCATGGTGTTCACTGGTGCTGTTTCGAACGCTCCGCTGAGGTTTGCCTGAAAGTGAGCCTGACCATCGCTGAGTATTTGTCCGCGCAATTCACCTGATGGAAATGCCTCAGAATGAATATTTACATAAAATTCGCGGGCCAACAGAGCTACGAGTTCCATGTGAGAAAGATCAAACATATTGTCTTCGGCGAGAATTTTTCCTCCGCGCAAATCTTCATCAGCTGTAATCGTGAGCACTTTTACAACATCACCGTTTGATCCGGTTAAACCCATGTGTATGTGACCACCTCCGGCAATTTCAGTGGCTAAATCGTCTGAAAGTCCGCTGAATGATCCGCTAAGCGTGAGGGTATGGTCGTTTAATTCTGCAACAAGCGCGCCTGAGGCGGTAGTTGTGATGGGCTTGGATTCGTTGTTTCCGGTTAGTGTTACGCGAAATACCTGATCGGCAGATGGCACTAATTGTCCGCGTAGTTCGCCTGCCGTGAACATTTCGGTGTGGATATTCACGTACAACATGCGCGATTGAAGTGCTTCAATCTGCTCGGTTGTGAGCTCGAACATATTATCGGCTGCGGCAAACGATCCGCCGAGTAAGTCAGCGTCAAGTGTTGCATCAAGAACCAGAACAACGTCACCGTCTGTTCCGGCAAGTGCCATGTGAACGTGCGCTCCACCTGCGATTTCGGTAGCAACCGGCGAGGAAAGTCCTTCGAATGAGCCACTAACAGTAAGCATATTTCCGTCGAGTTCGGCTGAAATCATACCACTTGCCATTGTGGTAACTAAGTGTGTTTCGCTATTTCCACTAAGATTTGCCGTATACGTCTGGGCGTTCGCGTTAGATAGCATCACGGCAAACAGCAGTAATAACGTTGTGTATAAGATTTTCATGATTCTATTATTTTGTGTTCTGATGGTAAACGGCTGTGCAATTTTTCAGATTTATGCACAGTATTTATTAATGAGAACAGCAGTATCCGAATGTGGTCAGACGCGTTGAGATTTGATTGGATTTTCAAAAGTGCTCAATTCGTGTCCCATGAACGGATTTTGTTGTTCGTTACAGGGGTTACGAGGCCGATCGAAAATCGGATTAATAGAAATGAACTTTTTTTTTGCAGGATTACTTATGATGCGGGGAGGCCGCATTTTCGCTACACGCGCTAAAATTCAACCTTAAATATCATATTGACTGCACTTATTGTTGAGCCGAAAATAATCACTTCATTACATACTTCTGAAATATACCGCCGCAGTACCTGTTCGTACTTGTTCACCACCAATCAGCCAACGTAGAAATTCAATCAAACTAATTTAGATAAGTCTTGTTTTTTTTTAATTTGAATAAGTTAAATTGCAGAACATAATTGCTTTTGTTGACCTTATCTAAGGTCTGCCTTGGCAAGAACACAGAATGTGCGCACCAATTAAACCTAAACGGCTCTCATCATGATTTCAGGCGTTACCCTCCTTCTTTTAACGTTACTCACAACAGATCCGCCAACCGATCAGGTACATGCCTACGTTCCGGTTGAGTTTGCCGCCATGGCCGAACCGGTGAATGGAACCACCACAGTTCTTACCAATTTCGGGTTATTCGAGACCGACGCAGCGGGCACCATTATTCGCCAGATACATGCATCCGGCGAAAACCAGAGCGGACAACAAAATATGAACGGATTTACACCATCTCCAGACGGTGACTTTGCCTATATCGTTTCAAACAATTTCTACAGTCCATATCATTGCGCACCAAGCTCTATGACAGGGGTAATAGGCGGAGACATCTATCGCTTCGATGGTCAGGAACTGACCCATATTATGCAGCATTCGGGCAACGCACGTGTCATCAGAGATCCATCCGGGGAGTTCTGGATCATTGACTACTTTGTTGCAACCGGCTACGACGGGGTGTTCCGCCTGTACCGCCTCGAGGACGACCAACCCACCCATTTCACGGAGTTCACCTACGGACAATCTTTCTGGTATGATGAAGAGGCAGAAGGCCTCGTTGTGGGTTATTCAACTGAAAATATGGATAGATTAGGCAGTTTTTTTGGAACCAAGTTTCAACGATGGAATGGGGATGAATTCGAGCCTATCGATCAGCCTGCGATACCCCCTCCAATAAACTTGAATGCCTCGAATTTGAGTCCCAATCAGGAGCTGCGCAAAACACTGGGTGATCAGCTGCCATGGATGCCCAAAAATGAATCGCAAAGCTTCATTCCCGCCATCGAGGAAGCTCCCGATGGCAGCGTGTGGGCGGTTGAAAGAACACTGTGGTTTGTCTGCGCTGCCGCAAAAGAAACTACCTCAGAAGTACAGACATGGAATGAATATGATTTTCGGTATATCTCCGACTCGTTAGAAGGTGGACAACTTATTCGACGACACGCTTCCGATACGGAGGAACATGGTGCCTGGGTGAGGGAGTCCGACGACTTCTATGGTATCGCAGATATGGCACTGCAGCCGAACGGAAATCCGTTGATATCAACCCAAAATCGTTTCCCATCGATCGGAACCACCGAGTCGAACCCGGCAGCCTGGTATTATGAAGACAGAGATTCCCCGCTGGTTATGCTTCCCGACGGAATTACGCGGCGTTCCTTTATGCGCGATCATTATCTGGAAAAAGCCAATGCGGGACGTTGGTTTGTATATAGTCCTGGTCCGGCTGATGATAGTCTTTATTTACTTGACGAAGACGGACTTCATACGATTGCCCTGCCCGATTCCCTTTCACTTCATGCTGCTTTGGGCATACATCCCGCGGGAGAGGATCGCTGGCGAATGTACGCACTGTCTGGTGCGCAAATTGATGTTGTGCTGCC
>JAIUMT010000134.1 GCA_022565415.1 Balneolales bacterium
GTAAAGCGTAGGTCGTCGGTTCGAATCCGATCTTCGGCTCGTATGCACTACTTACATTGCCATTTTGCTCCGCTGGGGCTTGATCGTTTTACAATTGGTGTGGCAATTGTTTGTTCTTATTGGCCACATGCGACTAATCCACGTTCCAGAGCCACTTTTGTAAGGAATTGCCGTATTTTGCAGCAAAATCACATTGGCGGCACCATTTCTCCATAAATCCGAAAACTACCCTTTACCATGACCACCATTCGACTCAAAAAGCACCACGATAAACGTCTTCAGCGCGGACATCATTGGGTATTCAGCAACGAAATTGCCACGATTGAGGGTGATGCTACAGCAGGCGATGTATGTCGTGTTTTTGATGCTTTCGGTAAATCGCTCGGAACCGGTTATTACCACCCAAACTCGCTAATTGCATTCAGATTATTATCGAGAGACGAGGTTGACGTCGATACGGATTTCTACCTGAATCGCATACAAACGGCTGTAAACAGTAGAAATCTGTTGCGTCCGGGTGCGCAGGCGCTTCGATTGGTACACGGTGAAAGTGACGGACTCCCCGGACTAGTAGCCGATTTAATAGGCAACGTTCTTTCGATTCAAGTCATAAGTGCGGGAATAGAAAATCATCTCAACTGGGTTGTCGATGCGTTTAACACCGTTTTGAATCCGGAATTTATTGTGCTACGAAACGATTCCGGACTCCGAAATCTGGAGGGATTGCCTCAGTATGTTCGGGTTGAAAAAGGAGTGGAGCCGATTCCGGTGCAAACCATAGTCGAACACGGAATTCAGTACGAAATCGATGTTCAAGAAGGTCAGAAAACGGGATTTTATGTCGATCAACACGAAAATAGATTGCAGTTTCGGCGTTTTGTGAAGTCTGGCGACCATGTGCTCGATGCTTTTTGCAACGATGGAGGGTTTGCGCTGCATGCGGCTTCGGTTGGTGCAGAGTCGGTGCTTGGGATTGATATTTCGCAGCCGGCGCTCGACCGGGCCCGCCACAACTCCAAGCTAAACAACGTTGAGGATGTGATTGAATTCGAGCGCGCTGATTTAATGAAACGGCTTCCAGAAATGGCGTCTCAGGCAGACAGGTTATATGACGTGATTAATTTAGATCCGCCTGGATTCGCCAAGAACAGAAAAACGGCCGCCGCAGCCCTGAAAGGGTATCAGAAATTGCACGAAGCTGCTCTGAAGTTGGTGAAAAATGAGGGATTTATAGCAACGGCAACTTGTTCGCACCACATCGAAACGGCACGATTTGTAGAAACCATGACGGAGGCTGCTCGTCGCACAGGGAAGTCGGTCGTTTTGATGCACCGGGGATCCCAGCCGGTAGATCATCCTGTGCTGCCCACAATGCCAGAAACTGAATATCTGAGGTTTTTCGTGTTTCAAGTGAAGGAGTTTTAGTCGGGGACTGATGTAGTTCGCCGTTGAGGTGCTTTATTAGGTGAGTGAAGGAGTTGATATAGTTCTCCGTTGAGATGCTTTATTAGGCGAGTGAAGAAATTGATGTAGTTCTCCGTTCAGGTTACTTTATTAGGCGAGTGAAGGAATTTTAGTCGGGGTCTGCGGCACTCATCGCCTTTAAGGCAGTCTGTTAGTTTGTGAGAGGAAGACGATATACGGAACTCAGGTAGTTCATAGTTTTGGACCTAAATGCTAGCAAGTAGTTTCTGAGATGTGCCCTCGATGCACCTTCCTTACGACAGAATTCAGTTATAATCACTTCATAATTAAGTAAATTTAGTCGCTAAGCCCTAAACAAATATGAAAACATGTGGTTGAACATAATAATCTAGTTTTTAACTTGAGGGCGGAATAGTTTAAAAGCAGTAAACATAGTTCCATCGTGTGTGACTAACTTTATATTTATTGACAACCATATGAGTTGCACCATATTCAAGACTTAAAGCTAACTAATTATTATAAAGTCAAGACTGACTTTGAAGCATTTATGCGGATTAAAATTCGTCCTATACCTTAACAAATCTATCCCTCGATGAAGTTTTTCAATTTGAAACAAATCTCGTTATTGTTCTGCTACACACTCGTGTTACTCATGATATCTGGCTGTGCAGCCACCCGCGGAACGGTAATCGATTCGGGCATGGCTAGTTGGTATGGACCCGGATTTCACGGTAAAACCACCGCCAATGGAGAAACATACAATCAGGATGACCTCACTGCTGCGCATCGAACTCTGCCTTTTAACACGGTGGTTAGGGTTACGAATTTGGATAACGGAAAATCGGTAACGGTGAGGATCAACGATCGGGGTCCGTACGCAGACAATCGTGTAATTGACCTTTCCCGGGCCGCTGCTGCCGAAATTGATATGATTGATGCGGGATTGGCCAGGGTTCGGGTTCAGTTGGTGCGCAGCGAGGCGCCGGTGTCGCGGAGGCAAGGGCCAGAAGAGTTTACGGTTCAGGTCGCCTCTTACACGAGCCAGTCTCAGGCCAGCAGTTTTGCCGATGGAATTCGGGGCGCTTTCGTGCATCGGGCACGGGTTGATGGAGTAACGTATTACCGGGTGTATGTGGGGCGTTACGACTCTGCAGCGCGGGCTGAGCGAGCCATGAATGACCTCAAACGTCAGGGGCACGACGGATTCGTGAAACAAATCCAGAACTGAAATTATTTCAAACCCTTTCCGAACGAAACACTATTATAGAATTGTTCTTGAGGCAACCTACTATTATTACATTAAATTATTATGAGTAAACGAGTTATTATTATCGGCACCGGCTTTGGCGCACTTGGCGCGGCCGTTCGACTCGCCGCCCGTGGATATCAGGTCGAGATGTTCGAGAAACGCGACAAACCCGGAGGACGTGGCTATGTCTATGAAATTGGCGATTTCAAGTTTGATGGCGGACCAACTGTTATTACCGCGCCGTTCATGTTCGACGACCTATTCAAACTCGCGGGTAAAAAACGCGAAGATTATATCAAGTTTGTCCCATGTAACCCATTCTATCGCATTTTTGATCACAAAGGACGCATCTTCGATTACAACGACAACGAAGAATTCACGCTCAAAGAAATCGATAAGTTCAATCCCGACGACAAGCAGGGTTACCTAGATTTCATCAAAACTACCAAACCAATTTTCGACAAGGGTTTCATCGAACTGGCCGATAAGCCTTTTTTGAAATTCACCGACATGCTTAAGGTGGCACCCGATCTCATCAAGCTTCAATCATACAAAAGCGTGTACAATTACGTCTCATCTTTCGTGAAAGACGATTTTCTGAGACAGTGTTTTTCTTTTCACCCGTTATTGGTCGGCGGAAATCCCTTCGATACAACATCGATTTACGCCATGATTCACTACCTCGAGCGCGAGTGGGGAGTGCATTATGCCATGGGCGGGACCGGCGAAATTGTGAAAGCCTTGATTAAACTCATCGAAGAAATGGGTGGAAAAGTCCATTACAATGCCGAGGTCGATGAAATTCTGGTGGAAGGCAAGAAAGTGAAGGGTGTGAAGCTCAAGAACGGCAGCATGCATTATGCTGATGCTGTTATTTCGAACGCAGATGTGGCATTTACATACATGAGGCTGATCCCGGCGAAGTACCGCAAGAAGTACACCGACGCCAAACTAAAGAACATGAAATATAGCATGTCATTGTTTGTGATTTATTTTGGCACAAATCGTCGCTATACCGACACGAAACTGAAACATCACAACATTATTTTAGGTCCTAGATATAAGGCATTGCTGAAGGATATTTTCCACAAGAAAGTGGTGGCTGATGACTTCTCCCTTTATTTGCACATGCCTACAATTACCGATTCGTCGATTGCGCCAGACGGTCATGAGTCGTTCTATGTGCTATCACCGGTTCCGCATCTGGAGTCAGGTACAGATTGGAATACATTGGCTAAATCATATCGCGATAAGATTATGCAATTCCTGGAGGACAATTACCTGCCTGATTTGCAGAAGCATATTGTAGCAGAGCATTATATTGACCCGCTGCACTTCCAAGGCGAATTAAACAGCTATTTGGGATCTGCGTTTTCCGTTGAACCGATACTGACACAATCGGCGTGGTTCCGTCCGCATAATAAATCTGAGGACTTCGATAACCTCTATTTTGTTGGTGCTGGAACGCATCCCGGAGCGGGACTTCCCGGAGTTCTGTCGTCGTCGGTGATTGCCGAAAACTTGGTAAGTAAGGATTTGGGATAGCTAAGAGACTTTGAAATCTTTGTTGAAGTCAAACGCCAATAGAATTGAGATCCAACAATCTCTGTCCCATTAGGCCAGTTAACGCAAAAAGCCCGTGAAATACGATACATTCACGGGCTTTTTTAATTCAAAGTCGAAAAACCTCGCCGAAAATGGGTTGCTAAATTCTAACGTAATTTCAGCGGTTAAGACGAACGTCCCAAGATCCCAAAATGCCCGAAATCCAGCGATTAAGCACAGAAAACTTCAAAACGAAATCAAGCGAGTTCGCACGATTGACCAAAATCAAGAATACTCCCACTCATGTAATCGGATCTCATACATCAACAGATAGTAGCCTATAATATTGAGAAGAGAACCGGAGGCTATCAAATTACTTAAGCGAAGCTTGTAGCTTATCCCAATCTGACAAAAACTTCGCCAGACCAATGTCTGTCAAAGGATGCTTAATTAGCGCTTCGATCACGTTCAACGGCATCGTAGCGACATCAGCACCCATCCGTGCAGATTCCACAACATGCATCGGGTGACGAATACTCGCAACCAAAACTTCGGTATCAAGCGCATAATTTGAATAAATGTCGATAATTTCTTCAATCAGTCCCATTCCATCTGTTGAGATGTCATCCAGTCGTCCTACAAACGGAGAAATGTATGTCGCTCCGGCTTTGGCCGCAACCAGCGCCTGGGTAGCTGAAAAACATAGGGTGCAGTTCGTTTTAATTCCCTCATCAGAAAACGTTCGAATGGCTTTAATTCCATCCTTAATCAGCGGAATTTTAACCACTACATTTGGCGCAATTTCAGCAAGACGACGACCTTCGGTTACCATTTCCTCATACGTTGTTGAAACCACCTCAGCAGAAACGTCTCCATCTACTTCTTCACAAATCTTGGCAATGTGACCTTCAAAGTCACGTACACCAATTTTTGCACATAATGATGGGTTGGTTGTAACGCCATCCAAAATACCCATGGCGTTGGCTTCGCGAATTTCACCTAAATCCGCTGTATCGATAAAAAATTTCATAATAATGTGTTTTTTGCTTGTTTAAGTATCCCTCTCAAATTACTGTGAAATTGCCACCTTTACCAGTTAAGAATCTGTCACCTGCGTATCTTACTTGAGGATGATTACTGTCGGCTGTAACTTAGCCCCGACAAATTCACATTAACATTTTAGCAAATTACAGTATGGACCAGGAAAACATGAAACTCACTGATGAGCAGCAGCAACAATTATTATTTATGATGCTGGTGCAGCAACATGAGCAAATTGGCATGATGGGACTCGGCAAAATCAAAGATCCGTCGAACGATACTATTTCGAAAGACTTAAACGCCACAAAATATGCCATCGATACGCTCAAAATGCTTGAGGCGTTTACGAAGGGCAATCTCAACAACGAAATGAAATCCTACTTGCAGCATGTGCTGAACACGCTTCGTCTTAATTATGTCGACGAAATCGAGGCTTCTAAAAAGGCTCCGGCTGTGGACGAGTCGGCATCAGAAAAGAGCGAAGAATAGTGGGTCGCCTCGCCGATCAGCATATAACAGCCTGTGGAGGAGTGGTTTATCGAATGAATCACTCCTCTGTGGTTTCAGAACTCGAGGTGTTGCTTATTAAGCGAAACGGTTTTTGGGATATTCCAAAGGGCAAACGTGAGCATGGCGAGTCGTTGCCGATGTGTGCCGCTCGCGAAGTTGCCGAGGAAACGGGTATTGAAATCCCATCAATCGTTGAGCTACTTACCAGCACTCAGCATGCGTACGAACAAAATGCTGAGAGTATTCTGAAAACGACCTGGTGGTTTGTGATGATCACGAAGTCTGTCGATTTCAAACCTCAGCTCGAAGAGGGAATTGAGGAGATAAGCTGGGTAAAGCTGCCCAAAGCCTTGGAATTAGTCGAATTTGACAATCTGAGGGAGGTGCTTCATACATTTTGGTTGTGGTTCGAGGAATCAATCCCGAAATAAAACCGTAGACTCCGGATAATTATATCTCGACATACAGAGTAGCCCTATGACGAATATAATTTTCGTCGATACAATTTGATTCATCTGTGGGCACTAGAAGTCATAAAAAAAGGGTCAGGCATGTTGAACATACCTGACCCTTTTATACTTTTAGAAGCTGATGTATATCAGTTCTGTAATCGGAATACAATTGGTAACTGGAACTGCACCTTAACGGCTTGTCCACGTTGCATACCTGGTGTAAATCGAACACCTTGTACCGCTTCAATAGCAGCTTCATCAGCGCCGCCACCAATACCACGAATTACAGTAGGATTGATAACATTTCCGTTCTCATCAACAATGAACTGAAGAACTACACGTCCCTCGATTCCTGCCTTGCGAGCAATTTCCGGGTAGCGGACGCGATCGTAAATCGCTTGCATACCACCAACTGGCTCAGGCATACGCTCTACAACCACAAAAATTTCCGGCTCATCATCTTCATCAGATGGTGGTGGAGGTGGTGGTAGATCAAGTGGTCCGTCAAGGTCAATCTCAAATCCTAAATCCAGCATTTCATCTTCCAGGATTTCGTCATTGGGAACTTCAACCGGCACTGGTGGACGCGGAGGAGGTGGAGGAGTCTCGATTTGTTCGGTTTGAATAATATCCTCAATCTCTACCAAGTCTTGTTCTGGCGGTGTGAAATCTAATGCGTCGCCACCGGCCATTGGCGCACGAAATATTCCAACAGCAAGTAATAGAGTTACAATCATACCTGTCTGGAGGTATAAGTTGTAATTCTTACGCAAATCAGCTTCTGGTTTTTTTCTTTCTTTCATTTGATATTACCCTGTTTTGATTAGTCTTCGGAGGCCAAAATACTACAATTGCAAGCATCTGACAAATCTACTTTCGTATTACATATAATTAAATGCAAAAAAAGGTGAAATAGTTTCGTTGTGTTCAAATCTACCCCAACTTCTTTAGCACTCTGTAGACAATAAGCTCAAAAAAAGTGGCTATGTCTAATGTGTAACATGGATATGTTATAACGCTTGTGCTGGTTTGGCTTCAGGCTCGTTTTTAATCAAGCTTCGTTGGATAAGCCTCAAAACCAAATATGCCAGTATGCAGCCAAGCGTATTGGCTATCACATCATCCCAACTGGCATATCGTCCGTAGGGAAGAATATATTGAGCTATCTCAATTAACCCTCCAAACAGTACACCTGCTATTGGAATTGGATACAATGACCGATAAATCTGATGTCTGTAAACCAGCTGAATCAAGCCGAGCAAAAACGTCCAGCCGCCAAAAATCAAAAAATGCCCCAGTTTATCGTATTGAAACAGCTTTACGTTGGCAATTTTGTCGGATGGAAACGTTGTTAGGTAAATAATTATGAGCGTCCAGACGATTATCGCGATTGGTATCGATTTAACCACCAACGGATGTTTAAAAATCGAAGTGTTCATATAATGTCGAGTGGTTCCGGATATTGATTTCCCTCTTGAATTTGTTTGTCGATCGCCAATTTACCGCTCCACAGAGAAAAAATACAACTGTTTGTAGTGGAATTTTGCATCGACCAATACCCGGCAATTTTTCCGGCTAATACATCTCCAAATCCCGCTCTGGTGAACGCGGAGTTGTCGTAACCCGTAATCCAGGTGTTTCCCTCAGGATGGCAGATGAAACTCGGAGATCCCTTTGCCAGAACAACATGGTTGCTCTTTTTAGAAAACTCCTCCGCAAGTGTTAATCGATGATAATCGTGGGTTGGTTTTATGTTGATAATTGATTCCAGTTCGCCGGGGTGAGGTGTTAGTATGTGCTGAATTGATGAATCACTGGCAAAATCCAGCATTTTTAAGGCATCCGCATCTATAACCATTCCATCTGAGTAACCCTCTATGAACGAATTCACAAAGGATTTGGTATCGTCGTTAATTCCCAA
>JAIUMT010000135.1 GCA_022565415.1 Balneolales bacterium
GAGCAAGTCTTGAAATGGCTCCGATCGTGGCCGAAATAATGGCCAAAGAGCTTGGCAAAGACGAGGCTTGGATAAACTCACAGCTCGAAGAATACAAAGCTGTAACGAAGAATTACATCTTGGAATAATTCATGTTCCTAGCGATATGATTGGAACATGACCAAAGAATCGAGGTGACGGTTGGTTGATTGCGTAAGCGTCGATCGGCCGTCACTTTTTTTATGAGGCCGACAAAATCGTGTCTAAATCGCGGCAATTAGTGATGTTGGAACAACTACGAAATGCGGGCACGGATTTTCGTGTTATACGAGCCATTTTGTATCCCTAATTCCTACTGCAGGCGCTTGGAGCAAATAAAAACGAGTTACAAACTAAACTTTATGTCAAAAAGTCGAGCAAAGCCTGAACCGCGCGACCCCGATGACTAATCGCATTTTTCGTCGTCGAATCCATTTCAGCGAATGTTTGCTGATGACCCTTAGGCAAAAATACAGGATCATATCCGAATCCGCCCTCTCCTCGTAAATTTCGGGTGATCTGCCCTTCGCAAACCCCCTCAAACACGTGCTCCCCCTCATCCGAAACCATTGCAATTACGGTTCTGAATCGAGCGCTTCGAATTACCGTCTGAAATTGCCGTCGTTCGTGCCGATCCAAATCGAACATAAGCCGCTCCACATTCTGGGCGTATGTTGCATTCTCGCCGGCGTATCGGGCTGAGTACACCCCCGGAGCTCCGCCAAGGGCGTCGACTTCGAGTCCGGTGTCATCAGCCAGACTTGGCAATCCTGTCATTTCGAAGGTGTAGCGGGCTTTTTTAAGCGCATTGGCTTCTAACGTATCACCATCCTCCACAACCTCTTGAAGATCGGCGAATTCAAAGGCAGAACGCAGGTCAAATCCGGCGTTTGCCAGCACAGCCTGAAGTTCAGCAAGTTTGTGTTTGTTCTTCGTGGCCAGGACGATGGTTTTACGCTCTGTCATGTGATTTATGCGTGTCCCGGAATTTCGCTGAGTTCTTTAAATGCTTCGTAGCGAACGCGTACGGCGTCTTCGGCGAGGTCTATGAGTCGCTCTGGACCGATTTTTTCTACGCAGAAGCTGGCCATTACAGAGCCGTAAATTACTGCACGGCGCATGTTCTCTGGACTCAAATCGTCGGAGTTTGCCAACCAACCCACGAATCCGCCCATGAACGTATCGCCAGCGCCAGTCGGATCAAAAATATCGAGTACAGGAAAAGCCGGAGCGGAGAAAATTTCATTGCCAGTGAACAACAAAGCCCCGTGCTCACCTTTCTTGATGATAAGCGTATCCGGACCCATATCTCGAATGATTGCAGCGGCCTTCACTAGGTTAGGCTCACCGGAAAGTTCACGTGCTTCGGAATCGTTAATGATGAGAACATCCACCCTTTCGAGTGTTTTAATCAAATCTTCGCGGGCGCCTTCAATCCAGAAATTCATGGTATCGCAAATTACCAGCTTTGGATTATCGACCTGGTCGAGGACCATAGATTGCAACGCCGGAGCTATGTTTCCAAGACAAACATAGTCGCTTTTGCGCAAGTTTGCGGGAATTTCAGGCTGAAACGTCTCGAAAACATTTAGCTGGGTGTCGAGTGTATCGCGGGAATTCAAATCGAAATGATACTTTCCGGCCCAAAAGAACGTCTTACCAGAATTGTCGATTTTGAGTCCGTCCAGGTTAATTCCTCGCTTACGCAGAATTTCGATATCACTCTCGGCAAAGTCGTTACCGACAACGCCAACCAGATTAACATCATCAGAAAAATAGGAAGAAGTGATAGACAAATAGGTCGCCGATCCGCCCAAAATGCGGTCGCGTTTGCCAAAAGGAGTTTCGATGCCATCGTATGCGACAGAACCAACTACGAGAATGCTCATAAAAATAGTAACTAAAGTAAGTGGTGGATGCGGTCTTAATTGACACGCCGGAAGCAAGCAATCGGGTGTGAAAAAGACGCTTAATTATGCGCGTAAAAATAGGGAGGATTCCGGCCAAATGCAGACGGTAAATTCACTCCAGCCAGCTACTCATAACCCGTTTGTAAGCAAGTAGTGCCATACGACCTTTATCAGATAGCGCCATGTACGTTTGCTCCCTGGTTCCGGCCTGAACCTTATTTACAAGAAGATAGCCTGCCTCTCTGAGTTGCTTTATTTGAATACTCAGGTTGCCGTCGCTGGCTTTTACCGCCAGTTTCAACGAACTGAAATCAACCTCGTCTGAATGATACAGTGCCGACATAATAGCCAACCGCAACCGGTTACCGAGTAGCTTATCGATCGACTTATAATCAAAATTTTTATAACCGGAGTTCAAGGGTTCTTAACTATGTACAGATGTTGATGTTTGGGTGTGCAATGCACTGCCAATGACGTCGTAAATCTAATCATTTTTACCACTTTTTTACCGACCCGACCCGTTTTATTTGATTGGAGCAAATGGACAGGGTTTTAAGTAATTGTAAAATCGACATTTTTTTTCCCAAAGTACTTTTATTTAAGTGTTCTAATTGTTTAATTGTCTATACAACTGAAACCGCTTTTCTAAAGCATCAGATTCATTACCTGTCGTTTTAAATAACACTTCCTCAAAAAATATTAAAACCTCTCATTAACCAAGGATCTAGTATGGAAAAATATATTTTAGCTCTCGATCAGGGTACAACAAGTTCCAGAGCCATTCTCTTTAACAAACAAGGCGAAATCGTGTCGGTGGCTCAGAAAGAATTTCGACAAATTTATCCCAAAGCCGGATGGGTTGAGCACGACGCCCAGGAAATTTGGTCAACCCAGGCCGGAGTTGCCGCCGAAGTCGTTGCGTCTATGGGAGCAAATGGCAAAAATCTGGCTGCAATCGGAATTACGAATCAGCGCGAGACCACGGTAGTATGGGAACGTGAAACTGGTAAGCCAATCCATAATGCCATCGTTTGGCAAGATCGCCGCACAGCTGAATACTGCGATGAACTTCGAAAGCAAGGACACGCCGACAAAATTCAGCAAAAAACCGGCCTCGTGGTCGATGCCTACTTCTCGGGCACCAAAGTAAAATGGATTCTGGACAATGTTGAAGGCGCCAGAGATCGAGCAAAAAAAGGCGAATTATGCTTCGGAACCATCGATTCCTGGGTTGTCTGGAACCTGACTCGCGGTGATTTGCACATCACGGATGTTTCCAATGCTTCCAGAACCATGCTTTTCAATATAAATACCATGCAATGGGATGATGAAATCCTAAAAATCATGGATATTCCCGCCGAAATGCTCCCTGAAGTGAAGCAATCGAGTGAAATCTACGGAAACACCAAAACAACCATTTTTGCCAGCAAAATACCTATCGCAGGAATTGCCGGTGACCAGCAAGCCGCTCTTTTTGGTCAGATGTGCACCAAGCCGGGAATGGTAAAAAACACCTATGGAACGGGTTGTTTCATGCTGATGAATATTGGCGACAAACCCATCCCCTCCAAAAACAATCTATTAACCACAGTAGCCTGGAAAATCAACGGCAAGACGGAATACGCACTCGAAGGGTCCATTTTCATTGCGGGAGCTGTTGTGCAATGGTTGCGCGACGGACTCGGAGTAATTCGCGAATCACGCGACGTTGAGTATTTCGCGAATAAGGTCGAAGACAGTGACGGGGTTTACCTGGTACCAGCATTCGCCGGACTCGGCGCACCATACTGGAATCAGTACGCTCGCGGAACCATGGTCGGAATCACCCGGGGTACCACTGCAGCACACCTGGCGCGTGCGGCTCAAGATTCCATAGCGTATCAGACACTTGACGTGTTGGGGGCTATGAACGCCGACTCAGGCATCGACATCGCCGAACTTCGCGTTGATGGTGGTGCTACCGTGAACAACACCCTCATGCAATTTCAAAGTGACATCCTCAAAGTCCCGGTCGCGCGTCCGAAAGTAACCGAAACTACTGCTTTAGGCGCCGCTTACCTGGCCGGACTCGCCGTTGGCTACTGGAAAAACATCGACGAAATCCAAAAACAATGGCAAATGGATCAGAAATTCAGTCCTGAAATGCCAAACGAGAAAGTCGATGAGCTTACCAAGGGCTGGAAACGCGCTGTAAACGCTGCTCGCGTCTGGGCCGACGACAGATAATCCGAGCCGACGACAGATAAACGTCGGTAGTTAATAGCGCTGTGGGCAGATAATCAGTTCCGCAGACATGGCTATCACAAAGACTCGGCAAGTAGTTCAATCCGTCCGGATTCAACTAATCAACCCTGAACGTTTCTAAGCGACCGAACTTCACTACTTCGGTCGCACTTCACTTTGATGCAGAAGTAACCCGATACGTGCTTCTACCACCTCAACATCAATCCACTGTATCGGTTCAAACAATATCTATAATAATTGGAGATTCATGATATGAGTCCTTTTTTAGGTGAATTTATTGGTACCGCCATCCTCATCCTGTTCGGTGGCGGAGTTGTCGCAAATGTTGTCCTTAACAAAACAAAGGGAAACAACAGCGGCTGGATTGTAATTACATTTGGTTGGGGAATGGCTGTTTTTACCGCAGTTTTCGTGGTTGGACAGTTCAGCGGAGCCCATATTAATCCCGCGGTTACAATTGGCCTTGCCACTGCCGGGATGTTCGACTGGGCAATGGTGCCGATGTACGTTGCAGCTCAGATGCTTGGCGCTGCCCTTGGAGCGTTGCTTGTGTGGTTATCATACAAAGATCACTTTGTTGCAACCGAAGACGGCCCTACTAAACTGGCAATCTTCTCAACCGGACCAGCAATCCGAAATTACGGTTCAAACCTGCTAACGGAGATCATCGGCACATTCATACTCGTTTTCGGAGTTTTCTACCTAACGGCACCCGGATTTATTTCCGACAGCGGAGAAATGCTTTCTGTTATCGTAATTGATGGTCAGGAAGTCGGATTCGGGCTCGGAGCCCTTTCGGCCCTACCCGTCGGACTCCTCGTCCTCGCCATTGGCCTGTCACTCGGCGGACCAACCGGCTACGCCATCAATCCAGCCCGTGACCTTGGTCCGCGTGTGATGCATGCCATTCTCCCCTTCCCTCACAAAGGAAGCAGCGATTGGGCATACTCATGGGTCCCCATCGTCGGTCCCATCATCGGAGCCGTTCTAGCAGCTCTAGCATTTATGGCCATCTAAACCGGGCATCGCAGGTCAGACACTTGCATTGTATGACCTGCACCCTTCGCCCACAACCATTTTTCTATCGGAGAAAACTCATGCAAAAATATCTCTTAATTATATCTGCTGTTCTGATGTTGCTTCTATTAGTACCACCTCAGCAGGCACAGGCCCAAAACGAACTCACATTCGACACGGGCGTTAACATCACCAGTCGATTCATCTATCGCGGAGTGGAACTGGGATCATCTCCACACATCCAAACAGCTCTCGGAATCAATAAAGGTAATTTCAGCGTGTATGGCTGGGGTTCGTACAGCCTTGGTTTCGACGACGCCTCCTATAAAGAAGTCAAATTCTGGGCAAATTATACCATTTTAGCGGATGGATTCAGCATTACGCCCCAAATCGAAAACCATTACAACGCCAATCAGGATTTGTTCGATTTTGATGAAGACACCTCCACACATGTATTTCAGGCCTCGGTCAGATTTGCAATGGATGCCGAGGTTGCCCCGGATATCGTGATTGGTTACACATTTTGGGGAGGTCCGGCGAACACGCTTTACTCCGAAGCCGGACTAAACTTCGGATTTGGCGACTACAGCATGCGCACATTTTTGTCCACGCAAGTTGCCCCGGATGCCACCATTGGGAATCCCGGATTTGTGGATGATGGGTACGTAGACAACTTCGTCGTGAATCAAATTGGCATAACTGGCTCCAGAACGATGGAAATTACCGATAGATTCTCCATTCCACTAGGAGTAGGACTCATCGTGAACCCGAAATCAGAGCGAATATTTGTAATTGCTACCGTTTCGTTTTAACATCGGCATCAGAATACGCATCGCTTTATTAAGCCTGTTGCAGCACCCAAATGTTGTAGCAGGCTTTTATATTTTAATTGACCTAGTGGACACGTTCAAACTCAGAATAATAGAACCTGATTCCGTTCAAGATCTTTTTTCTTTTATTTATGCCCGGAAACGTTATAACTGAATAATCAATTGCTAGTACAATAATTCACATGTACTTTGTAATGCAAAATAGTCATCAACATATACTTTATGATTTCAGACCAGACCGAAAACTCTACCTCGACCCGCAACACGACGTTAACCGGAACTGTTGTTGGCGGTGGTGTGGCACTTGGTCCGGCTTTCGTATATGAAATCCGTTTGCCTGAAATCGCTCCCGAAAAGATCTCCGACCCCGACAACGAAATTCAAATTCTCAAAGAGGCACTGGCTGAGGCAACCTCCGACCTGGAATCGTTGAAGCAACGAAGCATGCATATTGTTTGCAAGGAGGAAGCCCAGATCTTCGAGGCTCAAAAGCTCATTGCGAACGATCCGGAGTTGTTCAAATTGGTTGAAAATCAGATTTTGAAGAAATCTGTTTGCGCCGCGTTTGCCTGGCGCGCGACGATCGAGGAGTTTGTAAACCTGTACAAATCTTCGAAAAGTCCGGTGATGGCCGAGCGGTCGGCGGATGTTATTGATGTTGGATTGCGGGTAATTCGAAAGCTCGTGAGCCAGGATTTGAATCACTTACTTCCCGAACAGCCATCTATACTTGTAACCGACGAATTGAGTCCGTCGGATACGGCTTCGATTAATCCGGCCAAGATTACGGGCGTGATTTGTGAGTCAGGAAGCAACACTTCACACAGTGCCATTTTGGTGCGATCAATTGGGATTCCGGCCATTTTCGGGGTTCAGAATGCACGCGAGAAACTTGCTGGACTCGAACACATCATCGTTGATGGTGATTTTGGCAAAATCTATCTGAAACCGGATGAAGCCCTCACGTCAAAAATGCAAAAGCGGCGACAAAATTGGCTTCAGAACAAAAAAGCTGCCGACAAGGTAAAACATCAGCTTGTCCACACATCCGATGGCGAAATAATCGATGTGCTGGCCAATGTTTCCGAAATAAGTCAGGTTTCGAAGGCTCTGGAGAACGGAGCGGGCGGAATTGGGCTTTATCGCACGGAATTCGTGTATATGGGTCGAAAACAGACGCCCTCCGAAGACGAGCAGTATACAATTTACCGGGAAGCTGTTGAGCTGATGCAGGGCAAACCCGTTACATTTCGGTCGATCGACATCGGCGGCGACAAGCCCATCGATTATCTGAGTATCACGAAAGAGGCGAATCCGTTTATGGGATGGCGTGGAATCCGATTTTCGCTGCAGCGGGAGGATATTTTCCGAGTACAACTGAGGGCGATTTTGAGAGCCTCAGCTCACGGAAACGTTCATATTATGTTCCCCATGATTTCGACATTGGATGAGTGGCACAGTGCGATGCGAATTGTGGAAGAGGAAAAGCAGCTGCTGGGTGATCAGGGGATTGAATTTGATGCGGGTGTGTCTTGCGGAATTATGGTCGAGGTGCCGTCCGTAGCGGTGATGATTGATGACTTTCTGGATGAGGTCGACTTTATTAGTATTGGCACGAATGATTTAACTCAGTATTTGATGGCGGCCGATCGGATGAACAGTAAAGTGGCTAAGCTGGCGTCGTATCATCAGCCAGCGGTGCTGAAAGTGGTCGAATCGGTGATTCGGGCTGCCGTGAAGAAAGAAGTGCCCGTTTCGATGTGTGGAGAGATGGCTCGCGATACGGAAATGACCGAAACGTTGCTAAGGTTTGGACTGCGGTCGTGTAGTATGAGTGCATCTGGAATACCCGCGTTCAAGCACAACTTATTGCGATAAGAGAGATCGCGCATCCAACCAACGGCGTCATCCCGCACAAGCGAAGCGCAGATGCGGGATCTCAACGAACTAGCGACGAGCCATAAACTAAAGATCGCTGATCAAGTACGCGATGACGATGTGTTGAGATAATAGATCGCGTATCAAGTACGCGATGACGATGTGAAGCGC
>JAIUMT010000136.1 GCA_022565415.1 Balneolales bacterium
CAGGCGATGATGACGGTGGAGATGGTGGAGATGACGACAATGGCGACGACAACGGAGACAGCGATGGTGCTCCGATTGCCAGCTTCACATTCTCAAACACATTCGATTGTAACAATCAGGATAACGCTCCACTAGCTACATTTACAGGTGTTTCCATCTCTGATTTCGGTCGGAACGGAGTCAATTGCAACATCGGTGGTGGAATTCATAATAACCGCGACTGGCCTGTTAGCGAAACAATAGATCCTGGTTTTTACACCTATTTCACGGTAACTGCCGAAGACAATTACAAAATCACGACATCAGTCGACGATGAACTTCTGTTCAATATTCGACGATCCAACACCGGACCAAGTCAGATGGAAGTGCGTTACAGCACCGACGGTGTTAATTTTGAATTGCTCGGAAACACTGGCGTTCCAACAAACAACGCAGATGTAACGCTCTCGATGCCCAACTTGAATGAGGTAGATTACTTCGAAGTTCGTTTCTATGCATGGGGAGCCAGCTCGCCAAACGGAACCCTTCGTTTCAACGAGGTAACTGCACCTTTTGAAATCGTATCAACTACTTCAATAGCAGATAGTGAAGTTGATCAGCCCACGGGCGTGGTTTTGGAGCAAAATTACCCGAATCCGTTTAACCCAACGACCTCCATCACATTTTCTATTCCAGAAAACAGCATGACGCGTTTGGAAGTGTATAACATGGTTGGTCAGCGCATGGCAGTTTTAGCCGACGGCGTGATGTCGCAGGGTTCACACACGGTGAATTTTGATGCATCCGGACTCTCGTCTGGGATTTACCTTTACCGACTTCAGGTTGATGGAGAAGTAACTTCAAAACGCATGACGTTAGTTAAATAATCTATTATCGACATTTCGATTTGCGACGAAGCCGGGGGAGTTCAATCTTCTCCGGCTTTTTTGTGTGATGTCATCAGGCGAATAATGAATTCTTTTAACATTATGACGTCATCTGGCAAAATCGGATAATGAATATATCAACTCCAAAGTGATGTTTCGTTCTTTAAAGAAGGGTTAAGCAGTTTCCCATTTGGCATGGATCTGCCACATAGTTGCACGGTGTAGAACACAAACTTGAGCACGATGAAAAGCGTTTATGAGTTAACTTCTTCGTATCTTTATAGTTACCTAATATTCAACGAATTCAGGCTGATTATGCTATCTGATGCAGATCGTTCGCGATTAAAAACTATTATTATCGAGAAAATCCAAGAAGCTGAATCCGATATTTTGGAACTCGTCGATGCCACAAAACCCGTCGCTCCCGAAAATTCGATTGGGCGCATTTCCCGCATGGATGCGATTAACAATAAAAGTGTGGGCGAGGCAACCCTGCGTGAAACGAGAAATCGCCTTAAGCGGTTGAATAATGCTCTGGCATCCATCGATTCTCCCAAATTCGGCGTTTGTACCCGTTGTGGTGAAGACATCCCGATGGGACGTCTTGAGTTTATACCTCATGCAACCCGTTGCGTGTACTGCACCGGACGTTAATATTTACCATATGATACCCGAATTTCATCGTCTTTCGTTGAAAAGGCTACGTTCAATTAAAATTTGATACCGGTTTCAACTCGTTGAAAATCGCTACTTTTATTAAAGCTTGATGCTGGTGCCAACACACTGAAAATTGCAAGTTAACTCGCTGAATACCCTCATTATTTTTAAAAACAATCCTAAACCCTTGTCTGCTTACATCACGTTCTTGCGCCAAAACACCGAACCAGTGCTCTTTGGCTTTTTATTGACCTTCTTCTCGAGTTTCGGTCAGACTTTTCTAATTTCGCTGTTCGTTCCGTTCATTTTGGCCGATCTTGCACTAACCAATACCTCATTTGGGGCCTATTATGCGATAGCAACGGTTATATCATCGGTGTTAATGCTTCGAATTGGCCACATCATCGACGATCGTCCGGTGCGCCCCTTTACCATTCAAACTTCGATATTACTCGCCGGAGCTTGTTTGATGCTCGCGGTGGCCTGGCATCCGGCAGTACTTTTCGTGGCACTGGTCGGACTTCGTCTGGGCGGACAAGGTCTGATGAGTCATATCAGCATAAGTACTATGTCGCGCTATTTTTCCGAAGATCGTGGCAAGGCTCTGAGTGTTTCGAGCTTGGGATATTCGGTCGGGGAGATGCTGTTTCCCGTAATTATCGCGACATTTATGTGATTTTTCGGATGGAGGATGGCGGCTGTGGGCTGCGCCGTTCTCGTAGTTGGATTCATGATTTCCCTAATCTGGATTCGGGTGGAGCGACTAGATTATGTACCAGGAAAAGGTCGAATTGGAAAATACATCCGTCCCGAACATAAATCCCTCAAAACCAGCGATAAAACAACCGAAGCCGAACCCATCGGAAAGCGCAAATTTTACTGGCAAATGCTCAAGGAATCGCGCTTTTATGTGCTCGCATTGCCCTCTTTTTTTCTGAGTTTCACCATAACTGGATTCTTCTTTTATCAATATTTATTAGCTGATCTGAGGGATTGGCCGATTGGTGTGTACACCATGATTTTTGCCGGATATGGCGTCGTGAGGCTGATATTTTCGTTGTATGGCGGAATTTTAGCCGACCGTTATCGAACGGATATTCTGTATGTTTATCACTTGCTTCCGATGGCGCTGGGTGTGTTATCATTGGCAGTGATACCGGGAATTGGTGCGGCGTATGCCTTTCTATTTTTGGTAGGGATAACAGTCGGAATTGGAGGTGTCATCAAAAACGCCATCGTCGCGGAGATGTATGGCGTGGGGCGAATTGGTCAGGTGAGGAGCTTATTCACTATGATGATGGTAATCAGCACCGCAATTTCTCCACTTTTGTACGGGTATCTGCTCGACACGGGAATAACCTTCTCGCAAATAGCTGTTGGCTCTGCAATTTCGCTCGTTTTGGTGAGCGCACACACGTTTCGGATATTTGGATTGAAAGCTCGTGAAAGTGTTTAGAGTCGGTAGGATGTGTATTAGTGGCACCTATAGTAATACAAACTCACTTTTTTAATTATTCTTACTCGCTAGTATTTTTAGTAGTCTTGCCGATTGTCCCAAAAAGCTGTAATGATGATTGCTTTTTCGGAAACTTTATAATAAATACTAAAATTCCCTAGTGATGCCACTCTTACATCCATAAAATCTGTTGCTTTAAATATCAACGGATTATCGGCAATCTACTTTGTTCTCTCCGAGACCAATTTTAACAGTTTTTTGGAATAAGTGTTGGACTTGTTTCTCTTAGCCCAATATTCTAAGATTCCAACGAATTGGATGTCTGCAGTTCTAGTCCAAATTACATTGCGTTTAGCCATTCCAGGTTTCTTTTTTCCAACACTTCTTGGGAAATCAACTTCCCATTCTTGATGTCTTCTTCACTCATGTCCAACATCATTTTCTGTTCATTGGTCAATTCAACGATGTCAGATTCAGAGGAACTTGAAGATATCAGTTTGTCAAGTGCCTCTAGAAATGCTCTATTTCTAATGGATAGAATTTTATCAATCAATTCGTTTCTTATTTTATCGACTGTTGTCATTTTAGTCCACGTTAGATTTTGAAGATATGTGAATAATAATTGATGCGGTAGACTGATACGAGTACTACAATTTAAGCTTTATGATTTCAATACCGAAATTACTGCTAAAAAACTATTCACTGATGACTAAAGCAACTACCCTTAAAACGAATATCTTCCCGACAGGTCGAATGGAATTCGGCTGCTATCGTCGAAGTAGGGAAGATCTACATTGATACTCCCATCACCGGTTACATTGTACTGAAATGATTGTTGCCCGCTGAGCATGCGGTAGACCGATGTTCCGAGTCGGGCAATATCCAGTCGGACCGGAATAGTCACAATTTGTGAACTTTTTGGAGCCAGGTTTACTTGCTGAGCTATCCCTGCTGCTGCCCAACGCTCGCCATCGACCGCCAGAATGTAATTGATATCGGAGAATCCGACTGCAAATGTATTTGGATTATCGAATTTGAGCTGAACATTTACCTCTGCGCCTGTAAAAGACAAATTCCCCACAGAAATGTTCTCTAAAGATAGTCGGGGTATTTTCGGGACAGGTAGATATCCCGAGGCACTAGCCGGAATATCGCGTCGACCCAATACCGGAATGTCAAACGAAAACACCGAACTGATGCCATAAGCGATACTATCGCGGGTGGTAATGGCGCTTACAGAATTATACAGTTCGTTAAATCCGAAGCGAATAGGCACTGTAATCGAAGAGCTAGAACGGGATTTCAGCTCGATACCAGTGTCGTTGGTTCCGCTCAAAAACTCGTTTCCATCCACGCTAAAAGCATACTCGTAACCCTGGGCGCGTAAATCAACCCGATTCGGATTGTCCACATCGAAGGTGAAATTCATGGTAACTCCGTCGAAAGAGAGCGATTCAAACTTCATATCGGAGTACGAAACCTCGGGATATTGAACTGATCCCGACAAACCTTGCAGAAAACTACAGCCCGATACGGTTAACAAAATGATGAGTGTGGATGCGAGGAGATATTTTTTCATGGTAGCTGATGTTGCGAGGGATGGAATGTTTATCAGCAATATACTCATTAAATAAAAAAACCACCCTGCTTTGGTAAACCGCGGCAGGGTGGCACTTCTCAGGTAGCATTGACAGCCGCATTACTGCAACTGCACTTTCAATAACTATTGAAAGTCACTATTTCGTTTCATCATTTTGCATTTAATTTTCGACTAAATGGCATGCTGTTGGGGCACAGACCATTCAGGTTGAAATTATTTTTATGAGGTTGCAAATTTTGAGGATTATTCTTTCAAATAGACCATTTTCCCGTCAATCATGACCCCAATTGTGTGCGTAATGTATTCGAACGGATCTCCATCAAACATCGCAATGTCGGCATCTTTGCCGACTTCCAGCGACCCGACTCGGTGATCAATTCCAAGTAGCTGAGCCGGTACGATCGTTAGAGCGGCGAGTCCTTCTTCGTAGGGAAGTCCGTTCGCGACGGCGATTCCGGCTTCGAAATGAACTACCCGGGTTTTGGGAACATAGCCTTCATATCCGGCCTGAAACGCGAATGGAATGCCCGCTTCGTGTAGTTTGGCCGGTGTTTCCCAGCTGGCATTGCGCGTTTCGCCCCGGGTTCTGACCATCGGAGGGTGCACAAATACCGGCACGCCCGCGGCTTTGATTTCATCGAGAACAAGATACGCTTCTGCAGCGCCATCAAGCACCAAATCGAATCCGAATTCTTCTTGAAGTCGCAGGGCTCCTAATATCTCGGTGACCTGCTGAGCTGTAATCAGGGCCTTAATTTCGCCTTTCAGCACAGCTGCCATGGTTTCGAGTTTGAGGTCGCGGGAGGGAAGCTTTGACGCATCTCCGCCGGCTGACTCCACGCGGGCCAGGTACTCTTGAGCTTTGATGAATTCACTTCGTAGCATGGCGATGGTGCGCGACCGGCTTCCGACCTGAGTATAATTATGGGAAACGGATGATCCCAGCGTGAATGCGACCATGGTGACGGAGTCAACGAGGGCTTCGTTCAGGGTGCCGCCGGTGGTTTTGGCAATCATGGTTTGTCCGCTCGCAATCGCCCCGGGAGCATGACCGGTATGGATGGTGGTGATGCCCAAATTGCTGAGCCACACGACCAGGTGTTCGCGGGCATTATAGGCGTCAATGGCCCGAAGTTCTGGCTGAAACGGATTCGATCGTTCGATATGATCGGACACGTGGGGAAGGTTTTCGGCTCCGGCTAGTCCGACAACGGAACGCGCGTCGATGAATCCGGGGGTGACCACGCGGGCTTCAAGAACTTCGGCATTGGCCGGGATGGAAATCTCGCTTGCCAGTCCGACAGATTGAATTTTGCCATTTTCAACTAGTACAACGCCGTTCAGAATGGGATCTCCACTCATGGTGTACAGAACCTGAGCTTTGATGGCGTAAGATTGCGCCACTGCGGTTGCTGATACGACTGTTATCAGCAGGAATAAGGCCGTCAAGAATTGAGTTAATTTCATGTGATCTTGTGTTAAGGTAGGTGTAGTTGGTCTCAGCGGATGTGTGAATCAACTACAGCTCAAAAAATGTTTTTGCGATTGGATAAATCTGTGTTCTTTAATCATTTTCCATGCGTGACGCTCGGAAGATTGGTGGCATTAATGCTTCTGCTAATGTTTCAAGCGTGCAGCTTGGAAAGTTTAACTCAACCCATCAATTGGAATAATGATCGAAAAACTCGCCACGGAAGACTTCATATCCGCCGGTTGAGTATTTACGCTGATCGGGTTCCGTTCGGTCATAGACTTTTAGTCCGTCGATCCAGGTTTGCTGAACGAACGTGTACACACTGAATGGATCTCCGTCCAGAACGATGATGTCGGCATCTTTACCGGGTTCGAGCGACCCAATGCGGTCTTCCATGTCGAGCATGCGCGCACCAGCCAGCGTTAAGGCTTCGAGCGCTTTCTCGCGTGACATTCCGGCCCGGACGCCAAAAGCCGCCATTCTAAGAAAAAGTCGGGAGTCGGTTACACTGTCGTCTGTGTGAAAAGCTACATCTGCCCCCGCATCTTCCAGCGCCTTGCCATTTTCGAAACGAATGTTCATGGCTTCGAGCTTGCCTCCGGGTGAATCGAGCAAAATGATGGAACTTGGCACGCCTGCCGCCGCGATTTCGTCGGCTACTTTCCAGGCTTCACTCACGTGATGAAGCACGACCCGAAACCCGAATTCGTCGCGTAATCGCAGTATGGTCAGGATGTCGTCGTGACGATGTGTATGAAAATGAACCAATCGTGTGCCGTCGAGCACTTGAACCATGGCCTCGAGCTGAAGATTTCGGGCTGGTAGCTTGTCGGGATCTCCATCCGCCCGCTGAATTTGTTGCTGATAGTGCTGAGCCCGAACAAAGAGGTCGCGCATCATGGCGGCTGAGCGCGCGCGAGTGCCTGGGAACGGCGAATCTCGCAGCGAATTGGTGCCATTGGCCATTTTGATGCCACCAATCATGCCTCCGGTTATGTCCGATTCGACAAGCATATCGTAAATGGTATCGGCGTTGCGTAGTTTCAGGTACACCGTCTGACCACTAAGCAGATGTCCGGATCCGGGCATCACATTTGCCGTTGTAACCCCGCCAGTTCGCGCCTTTCGGAAGGTATCGCTGCGAACATCAATGGCATCTACTATGCGAACATCGGGGTGCAGGGCCGAGGATCGGTCTCCGCCATCGCCACCGCCGATGTGCGAGTGCGTGTCGACGAGTCCGGGCATGATAACTTTATCGGTTACATCAATGCGCTCGGCGTTCGCGGGAATGGGGGTTGATGCATCCCCGATCGCAGAAATTTTGCCATTTTGAATGATGATGACCCCATTCTCGATCGGTTCTCCGGAAATCGGATAGAGGGTGGCACCAATGAATGCCGTGGGCGTTTCTTGCGCCAAAACGACAGCAGCGCTCGTGAGCACGGCGACGACGGCAAGAATTATTCGCTTAAAATTGACCATTTGACTAAGGTTTGGTTCTATTTGTTGAAATTTCGATGATGGAAAGAGTCTGAAAGTAATCAGAATTATTCAAATCCGTCTTGCGGAGGGAGGCTTTTTCAATTGGCTAGCCGGAGTTTATTGTAAAATGATGTTTATATTGAGCGAACTTTTGGCTTAGTTAACACATCGATCAATGGGGTTTCGGAATCAACTTATTTTTGCAGCGGTTGCCGTGGGATTTTCTCTCTGGCTTTTTACTACTATTGCCAGTCAACCTGAATTTTTCATGTATAACGACGCCCCCTTTCAAGCCAACGAAGCAATTTCCGTGCAACAGGGCATTTTCTCGGTACGTCCCGACGGACTCCTTCAAACCAACCTCACCGGCGCCGGCGTTACCCTCGCCATTTTTGATATTGGCGCACCACGATTAACCCACCAGGAGTTCGGCTCACGAGTGTCGTTTGTAGGTTCTGGCGCGGTGACCGATAATCACGC
>JAIUMT010000137.1 GCA_022565415.1 Balneolales bacterium
ATTTGTAAAGATAGTGCCGATGAGGGTCGGACTACACCCGTTTCCTGCCTTATTCCACCGACAAAGTATCCCTCCGCCTGAATTATCGGGATATGTGGAACAGTTTGCATTTCCAGTTTGAATCGTAATACCTGTCAAGAGTGTGGCATTTGTGATAGTTCCTGATGATACCCCATCAAAAGTAACAACATGGTAACTGTTGTCGGAAATGTCATTTGCTATGCCAATATCACCGTCTAGAATGGTTCGATGTTCTGAAGGATTACGTTCTGAGGTTGTTCCTCCGCCTTCGGGAAATCCGCCATAAATCCGAACTCCGTCCATTTCGCCGGTAATGGTGAAGCTGTTTGTACGAGCACTTCCGGGTTTGTAGGTTCCAGCGGCGATATGTATTTCGTCGTTTCCGGTGGCAACGGCTAAGGCGCTGTTGAGGTCAGTAAAGGCCGATGACCATGTAAGACCATCGTTGAGCC
Source organism: Balneolales bacterium (assembly GCA_022565415.1). Classification (GTDB taxonomy): domain Bacteria; phylum Bacteroidota; class Rhodothermia; order Balneolales; family HLUCCA01; genus HLUCCA01. The sequence continues at coordinate 474 of JAIUMT010000137.1, forward strand.
CCTCTGCGGATGCATCTACATAGATAACTACAGTCCCAGAGAAGGCATTTTCGTAGGCTCCAATACTCACATTTCCATTCGAAATGCGCGGATCTCCGATGATGTCGGTAGGTAATTGCTCGGTCACATTTCCGTTGTAGTTCACATCAGCGAAATCGAGCGGAACAGAGCTGTTTGAACCAACGTTGAGCACATTACTTTCGGCCGTAGGGATAAAATCTGCGTTTAATAGAGGATTGGAGTCGATAAGTCCGCCACCGTTTGTGATAGTGGATGGTGAAAGCTGTCTAATTGCACTTAGACCGCCATCTAGTACACTATGGTTGATTTGCAGCGTGGCACCTGCTAAGGCAATTCGATCACCCGCTGGACCTGTATTATTCCAAATGATGGTATTTGAAATTGACAAGGTTGCGCTGTTTAAGAATACAGCCCCACCAATTTGTCCTGCTGAATTATTAACGATTGTACTGTTTACAATCGAGGCCGATGTCGTTCCCGGAACAAAATAGATTGCTCCAGCGAAGCCAAGCGCGCTATTTCCTGCAAATACACTATTCACAATGCGCATATTCCCGGAGCTATAAATTGCCGCACCCTGACCTGATATGTTATCTGTGAAAAAAGAGTTAATTACCACCATTCGGCCCTTGTCGCCATCGCCTGTTGCATGAATTGCCCCACCCATAGATTCGGCATTATTATCTACAAAACGCATATTAGCTAAAGTCGGACTACATTCGTGAGTTGCATTTCCGATACAACGGAGTCCGCCCCCACTGTTTGTCGCGCCAACATTCGCATTTCCACCCGTTATTGTGAATCCGTCTAGCCGTGTTGCGTTTGTGATGGCGCTTGAACTCGCATCTATATACACCACACTGTAACTGTTTCCATCAGACGTGCCACTCTGATTAATATCACCGCTTAGGATGGTTTGCTTGTTCGATGGATCACGGTCGGAAAAAGTATCACCACTCGTGAAACCGCCAAAAATCCGGATGCCATTTTTGGCACCAGTTAACGTAAATCGCGCATTTCGATCGTTAGAATCACCGCCATCAGATAAGTCTGGATAGTAGGTTCCTTCGGCAACCCAGATCTGGTCGGCCCCAGTCCCCGCAGAAATGGCCTCATTTAGATGGACATAAGCGTTTTGCCACGAAGATCCATCAGCATTTCCCGTTGCATTTACATCGACATAAATAATCGATTGACCCACGAGATTTGAGGCTAAAACAAAAAGCATCAATGTTAAAGATGCAAGTCGTTTACCAATTGAAAATTGTTTTGTATCGGTGATTCTTCGGTTGATAGGTCTCATTTGGGCGTATCTTTAAACAGTTGGGTACAGGTAGTGGGGAAAATCAATTTTTCCACCAGAAGAGTATACCGATTAGAGAAGCGCTGGGAATCACCCGAAATGGTGATTATTCAAGACGAATTACGTTTGTTCTTCCGTTAAACAAAAAAGGCTCCCGAAGGAGCCTTGCTATAAATCAAAACTTCATGTGGTGCCGTTTGTCGACCTCTTTAACCGCCAGGTTGCACAAAAATCCGATGAGTAATAGTCCAGCCATGATGTACATAGTTACCGAATAAGCCTGCGCAGCCGGAACTCCCGCATCAATCTGCATCTGCCGGATGTAGTTCACCAAAACCGGACCCAATATCCCGGCCGTCGACCAGGCCGTTAGCAACCTTCCGTGAATCGCTCCCCCCTGAAACGTGCCAAACAAGTAGCACCAATACGCCGGAATGGTGGAAAATCCACCTCCGTACATGGTCATAATTACAGCCGAAGCGGCAATGAACCAGAATTCTGTACTTAAGCTTCCCAATGATGGAACCAGGGCGTAGAGCGTAAGGCCGAGTCCGAAATAGATGCCATAAACGAGTTTCCGACCAATCTTGTCGGAGAAAGATGACCATAAAAACCGGCCGGCCAGGTTGAAAAAGCTCAGTAAAGCCACGAAAACTGCGGCAGATTCGGGTGTTACCGTCGCGGGAAACATCTCCTGAATCATGGGTGAAGCCTGACTCAAAATGCCAATTCCGGCAGTTACGTTAACCATCAGCATAACCCAAAGTAGCCAAAATTGAGGGGTTTTAAGCGCTACGTCGGCATTTACATGATTATTGGTAATCATTTTGTTCGCATTGTTCATGGATGGAACAAATCCCGCGGGGAGCCAATCTTTTGGCGGAACCCTCACTAGAAAAACGCCGATCATCATGAGGCAGAAATAAATAGATCCCATCACCAACATCGTTTCCCAAACACCAACCGAGGTGGCCGAACTAAAATGATTTAGCAACGCAACGGTAAGAGGGGAGCCAATCATAGCGCCGCCTCCGAAACCCATTATAGCCATGCCGGTGGCCATTCCCGGACGATCGGGGAACCATTTGATGAGGGTAGAAACGGGCGATATGTAGCCAATTCCAAGTCCGATCCCGCCAAAAACGCCGTATCCCAGATAAACTAACCAGATGTTGTGTAAATACACCCCAAGTGCCGAAACGAAAAAACCTCCGCTAAAGCAGATTGCCGAGACGAACATCGCCTTGCGCGGACCTTCCCTCTCAAGCCATTTTCCGAAAACGGCGGCTGAGAGTCCGAGAAATACAATTGCGATGGAGAAAATCCATCCGATGGTGGTTAGTCGCCAATCGGCGGCGACGGACTCTGAAACGCCCAAAATCCGCGATAAAGGTAGGTTAAATACGCTAAATGCGTAGACTTGTCCGATAGCGAGATGTATGGCCAGAGCTGCGGGTGGGATGAGCCAGCGGTTATGTGTCGGCTTAGCTACAGAGTGTTTTCGATCCAAAAATGATAGCACGGTTATAATAATATAGATGGCAGGTGTTTAACGGCAAATTGCGCCCTTAATTAATCGAAGTTCTAGCATCAGAGTTGAAAATAATAATAAGTTGTGTGCTAAAACTGGCCTATCCAGGCAATGCCAAAAAATACGGGGATTGCCAATCAACTGCTATACTAAACGTAAAAATTCGTAACTTTAAGCCGATTAAGAACGTTCGTTAATGCCGTTTTATGGTTTCCCATCACCATATTTCAACAAGACAAACGTTAGAGCTCTAACCAATATTCAATAATGTTGGTCTTTGGTCTATAAAAATTGAAAAACCGTCTGAAATGAAATCTATTTGTGTAATTGGATGCGGATGGCTTGGCACGCCGTTAGCCTCGTTTTTCGTAAAATCTGGGTATAAGGTTCTGGGAACAACGACCTCAGCAAGCAAAGTAAGTGAGCTAACCGAGAAAGGTATCGGTGCATCGGTTTACCGATTGGGCAATGATGATGATTCCCTCCCGCTTGCAGATGTTTACATTATCAATATTCCACCGTCGCAAATTGATAATTATCCAGACAAACTCCGCAGATTATTGAACGCCATTCCTTCGGATGTACACCAAATTCTGTTTTGCAGTACGACATCCGTGTATGCTGATGAAGACAAAACCGTTACCGAGCAGGATGTTCATCCCGGACATACACTTGATGCTGATGAAGCCAACGAAGCGCGTCATGGTACTCCCCGCTCGGTGTTGCTCGAGGCTGAGGGCATTATGGCAGCACATCCCAAAACCACTATTCTCCGATTAGCCGGACTCATTGGAGGGCAACGACACCCTGTTAAGTTTTTGTCGGGCAGAAAAGATATCAAAATGCCTCAAGCGCCGGTTAACATCATTCACCGCAACGAGTTAATCGCAACAATCGCGACATTGGTCGATTTCCAAACCGTGGGTGAAGTTTTTAATGTATGCGCCTCAAAGCACCCCACACGCATAGAATATTACACCAATATTGCAAGGAACTCCGGACTTCCGATACCGGAGTTTGACGAATCCGATTTGCGTTCTGGCAAGTTGATCGATTCGTCGAAAATTCAGAAGCACATCGGACTATCGCTAACCCAGATCGATCTCCGGATTAGCGATTCCGATAACTGATTACGTCTTTTCTTCGATTTCTCGTGGAATTCGAATCATTTCCACCATTTCTTGCACGCTTTCGGGCGGAGGTGGCGTTCGTCGCGAAACAACTAGTGCCGTAAAGACATTCAGCAACATACCCAGAGTTCCAATTCCTTCTGGGGAAATGCCGAACCACCAATGCTCTACATTATTTAGGTGCGGATTAATCATAGCAAAATACACGATGTAGGCTGTGGTGAAGACAATTCCAACAACCATCCCGGAAACTGCACCTTGCATGTTCATCCGTTTATCGAAAATCCCGAGTAGGATGGCCGGAAAGAACGAAGCAGCGGCAAGTCCGAAGGCAAATGCCACCGTTTGTGCGACGAATCCGGGCGGATTCACCCCAAAATACCCAGCTAGAATTACAGCAAACGATGCGCTGATTCGGGCGATTAGGAGCTCTTTCTTGTCCGAAATGTCAGGCACAAATGTGCGCTTGATGAGGTCGCGCGATACGGATGTCGATATTACCAAAAGCAATCCTGCGGCAGTGGAGAGTGCGGCGGCCAGACCTCCGGCTGCAACTAATCCAACTACCCAATTCGGTAGACTTGCGATTTCAGGATTTGCCAAAACGATGATATCAGGATCGATTGTTACCTCGTTTATGGCCGGATCAGCATGATATTGTATGATCCCATCTTCGTTTTTGTCTTCGAATCCGATGAGTCCAGTGTTTTCCCAGTTAGAAACCCATGCCGGCATGTCATCATAAGATGCATTGTTGATGGTTTGAATCAGATTTGTTTTAGCAAATGCCGCAACAGCAGGAGCAGTTGTGTACAAAAAAGCTATGAACAAAAGCGCATATCCAGCCGAAATTCGGGCATCTTTCACCCTCGGAACGGTGAAAAATCGCACAATTACGTGCGGGAGTCCTGCGGTGCCGACCATCAAGGCCATCGTTATGAAGAATACATCTATTGGGGGCCTGAGTCCCGACGTGTACGCGGCAAATCCGAGTTCTATATGCAAACTATCCAGCTTGTCGAGCAAGTAAACTCCTGGATCTTCAGCCAATGTTCCACCGAATCCAATCTGAGGCACGATATTGCCAGTCATCAGGATGGAGATATAAATTACAGGTACGAGGTATGCGAAAATCAACACGCAGTATTGAGCGACCTGAGTGTACGTAATGCCTTTCATCCCGCCCAAAACAGCGTAAATAAGCACAATGAGCATACCAATGATTACCCCGGTGGTGATGTCAACATCCAGGAAGCGCGAAAATACGATTCCGACTCCGCGCATCTGACCAGCAACATAAGTGAAGGATATGAATATCGCGCAGGTTACCGCTACGAGACGGGCAGTACGGGAATAGTACCTGTCGCCCACGAAATCAGGTACGGTAAATTTGCCGAATTTCCGCAAATAGGGAGCTAGGAGCAGGGCTAAAAGTACATATCCACCCGTCCAGCCCATGAGGTAAACCCCTCCGTCCCGACCCATAAATGCGATGAGCCCGGCCATGGATAAAAATGATGCGGCCGACATCCAATCGGCGGCGGTTGCCATTCCATTAGCCAGCGGATGCACGTTCGAACCGGCTACGTAGAACTGAGACGTGTTTCCGGCCCGCGTCCACACTGCGATTCCGATGTAAAGGGCAAATGTGATGCCAACAATGATGTATGTCCAGGTTTGAATATCCATGTTGCTCCTTAATCCTCGCTTACGCCAAATTCATGATCCAGTTTGTTCGACAAGTACACATATGCAAAAATGATGAGCACGAAAATGTACATCGATCCCTGCTGTGCAAACCAAAATCCGAGTCCGAAGCCCATGAATCTGAATTGATCGAGGTAGTCGACCAAAATAATTCCGAGCACAAATGAGGCGGTGAACCAGATTACAAGCAAAACGCTAAGAATTCGAAGATGCCTGGTCCAGTACTGTTTATAGATTTCCTTCATAGTTGAGGCTATTACTGGTTAAAATTGACGAAGTAAGACTAAGTAAGACGCAGTTGTCGCCGACACGCGCGACAGTTCGTAAGGAAATGAAAATATTTAAAATATCAAATTGGCATTTCGTTGACTTTCAATCTTTTTGAGCTTAATTAGTTGTAGAGTCTGGAAATTTTAATTGTCGGATGAAGATTTATGATTGATCCAACGGTGGTACAGCGGTTGATGCAATCTGGTCAGGATATTTCTGTCGTGTGCAGAATTGTCTCGATGTGCTCGGATGAGATTCTTCGTTCGTCGTGCGAGGCCATACTCACTGATATGAGCGATGCTCCGGTTCCATTCTCCGTCATTGTCATGGGAAGCGAAGGACGAAGGGAGCAAACTCTGCTCACCGACCAAGACAACGCAATCATCATTCACTGTTCCAAATCTGAAGAAAAAGAGATTAAAGATTGGTATCTGGAGTTCGGTTCCCGTTTGAACGATTCCCTTGCGGAAGCCGGATATAACTATTGCAAAGGGGAAATAATGGCGCGGAATCCGATGTGGTGTGTGTCGTTGGAAACATGGAAATCGTATTTCAGCAAATGGGTAGAGCAGCCGACCCCAAAAGCCGTAATGAGATCGGAGATATTCTTTGATTTCCGCCACGGTTTTGGAAACCGCCCCACCACCGACTCCCTCCTCTCCCACCTCCACAACACCCTGCCCGGCCCCACTCCGACCAAAACCAGCCCCCAATCTGAAGCAAAATCCCAACTCTTCTACAAACTCCTCGGACAAAACGCCCTCCAAACCAACCTCCCCGAACGCTGGTGGACACCCCTCTGGATGCGCCTTCACGACCCCATCGACCTCAAGAAAATCATGCTCCCGGTAACAGCCCTCGCCCGAATCTTAACCCAGAAATCCCCCCCGACTCTCTCCTCTACCCTGCACCGCCACATCTGCGCCGCGCCCCACTCCTCGATCCCCTTCACCGAATCCATTCGCATCCAAAACGCCTGGAAGCGACTCATGTACCGACGATTGGCGAATCAGGTGGAATCTATTCTGTCGGGTGAAGAACCTACGAATTTAGTTTCGACGAAAAAGCTAACCTCCGAGGACAAAAAAGAACTGATGCACGATATCGGGGTGATGCGCGATTGTCAGGCAATTATCGAGCGAATAACTGGATAAGACAAGTGACAAAAATGGCATAACACCCACAAAATATGATATCACGAACCCGTAAAAACCATATCAAACACAACACAAAAACGAGTTGTTATATTACTCGTTTTTGATACTAAAACTAGGTTATCCGACGATATATTTTTTAAAAATAAAGCTGCCTAACCCAGATAAAGTCTATTTAGATGAGCAAATAACGCGTTTTACTTGCCAGAATCTCGACTCTACAAACTATTCCTAACGGAAAATCATACGAGTAAATTTTTAACTCAATACTGCATCAAGTTCGTTCTGTGTTCGTCTGATGTGAGATTTATTAATTCCCAGCTTCGTCATAACATCCGCGTTATTTTGCAAATCATGGCAAACCGTGATTCCCTCATCTAATAACAAGGTTTTATCGTG